>NZ_JUMS01000123.1:0-261574 GCF_001059415.1 Enterobacter sp. 940_PEND | reverse complement strand
CCTCAAAAACACCATCATACACTAAATCAGTAAGTTGGCAGCATCACCGATTTGTAATGTATTAACGCCCTCTTCATGGCTTGAAGAAGGAATGGCTTTAATATTTAACCAGTACAACGACTCGCGATCTTCCGGCATATTTCCGCCGGTGCGTACCACGCGCAGCACGTTATCTTCTTTAGCATTCAGACGGAACAGCGGCGGGGTAATCAGAAACGGTGCTTTACCGCCTTTTTTCAAGCCGGTATCCACCCAGGATTGTACCAGATAGTTAATATCATCCGGATTGGAAACCCCAATCGAAGACTCTTTTTTCTCTCCCTGATAAACCAGTCGTGTGCCATTAATGATCACACCTGCATGGGCTGTTACTGTGGTCAGTAAAAGCGCGCTTAATAAATAACTGTGTCGCATAAATATGTCTCAAAGAAAGAGGAGATAGTAACCTTCGCGTGAAGGCGAATATCTCCTCATTAAACGTATCAGTTATAAATAACGGTAAAAGTAGAGGCTGAGTTAGCCTGCCCGGCCGTGATCGCAGCCTGAGTCTGAATATAACGTGCGCCAAACTCCAGATTAGTTACCGTCGTTCCAGGAGTTAAAGGATACTGCTTTGAAGGCGTATACAGACTGACGGGCTGTTCGGATGAATCAACCAGCTGAATCGCCACGCCGGTTGCAGTCGTCGCACCCGGGGTTAAGGCCAGCGTGGTATTATTATCCGCATCGGGCGTACCACCGAAGTTGATGGCTGCAGACGTGACCGTTTCCGGGCAGTCTTTTAACTGAATATCAAATTTCGTTAAGGTGCTGGTAGAGCCTGCGCCGGTAAATGTTGTTTTGGATACTTTGCCCAGCGCAACATTCAGCGGACTGCTTAAACCGTTCACCACCTGACAGGCGGAATCGATAATTTCACCCGTGAAGTTAATTTGCCCTTCGCCGGTGGATGCCGCGAAAGAAGATGCAGAGCATCCCAAAGCGGCAGCAATGAATAAACCTAAAATGACTTTTTTCATATTTAAACCTGTATGTTTCTCCTTTCGACCTCTGCGTCCCGCATTATTCGAAGTTATGTCTCAACTACTCACCGCTGGCTATTTAATCAGAAAATTCAGGCCGGGAAAGATCCCGCGCGGCTTCCAAATAATTCAATTAATTCTTGCAAAATAATTTTTTTCACTAAAACAATTGATTATAAAAATCCGCAGGGCGGGCAAAAAAACTAACAGCGGAGTCATCATCAGGGCTATATTGTTGCTAACCTGCTGTAAGGAGAAATGTCGTGGATTATCGCAAAATTATCAAAGAGGTAGGGCGCGGGAAAAATCATGCCCGCGATCTGGACCATGAAACCGCGCGTGCGCTTTATACCCGCATGCTGGAGGGCGACGTCCCCGACCTGGAGATGGGGGGCATTCTGATCGCGCTGCGTATCAAAGGCGAAGGTGAAGCGGAGATGCGCGGGTTCTATGAAGCCATGCAGGCGCAAACGCTGCGCTTAACGCCGCCGGTGGCAAAACCGATGCCGATCGTGATCCCGAGCTACAACGGCGCGCGCAAACAGGCAAACTTAACCCCGCTGCTCGCTATCCTGTTACACAAGCTGGGGTTCCCGGTGGTGGTGCACGGCGTTAGCGAAGATCCCACCCGCGTGCTGACGGAGACCATTTTCGGGATGCTGGGCATCGAGCCAACGCGTCATGCCGGTCAGGCGCAGGCGAAGCTGGATGGCCATCAGCCTGTTTATATCCCGGTCGGCACGCTCTGCCCGCCGCTGGAAAAGCAGCTCGATATGCGCTGGCGCATGGGCGTGCGCAACAGCGCGCACACGCTGGCGAAACTGGCCACGCCGTTTGGCGAAGATGCCGCCCTGCGTCTCTCCAGCGTTTCGCATCCGGAATACGTGGCGCGCGTGGGGCAGTTCTTTGAGGCAATTGGCGCAAGGGCGTTACTGATGCACGGCACGGAGGGCGAGGTTTATGCGAACCCGCAGCGCTGTCCGCAGGTGATGCTGATCGATTCTGCCGGAACGCGCGCCGTTCTGGAACGCGGGGAAGAGAATAGCGGTGTGATATTGCCTGAGGCAAAAGATCCCCATACTACAGCCCACTGGATTGAACAGTGTCTTGCCGGAAATGTTCCTGTTCCGCATTCAATCAAGCTGCAGATGGCCTGCTGTTTGCTGGCAACCGGAGAAGTGGAATCCGTCCAGGCCGGCCTTGAACGCGTGGCGCAGGCGTTTTAGACAAAAAAAGCCCGTCCAGTGGCGGACGGGCAAGCAAGGGTAACAACAACAGGGTCAATGAGGGTGGAGCAGCTCACCAGAGGGTATGGCGAGGGTACAGCATTCGTTCAGTCGATTATTTGTAGATAACCGCGGTACCGCTCAGCTTGTTATTGCCGTTAGCGGAGGTAATGGTGTATCCGCTTGCACCGGCAGCAGCGGCTTTCTCAGCCAGTTTGGCTTCCAGACCGTCCAGGGTGGTTGCGCCATCAGCACTCACCACACCGACTTTGTTCATGTTCTGTGCCTGAGTGGAAGAGACTGGCTCTACAGCGAAAGCGCCGAAAGACAGAGCGGACAGGGCAACAGCAGCTACAGCATATTTGATGGTTTTCATAATTAATCTCTCGCAGGTGTTTCTGTTAAGGGGACGATGTTCCGTCGATGTGATAAGTATCACGGTTTTTTGCGAGTGATAAAATCGAAGAGAATTGACGTGGTTGCTCAAAAAAATTGAATGACAAATAACTTATTGAATATTAATAAATTCAAAGCACCACTTTACACTTCTTGCGGATGCGCTTTACAGAAGCGATACGAAGGGCACGTTTTGCTACGCGTCTGGCTAAAAACCGTGAGCGTAAAGGAACGCGCGCGCTCGGTTAGCTTTGGTAAAGCAAAGTCAACGTAACTGGCTGTCTTTCGAACCTCTGCGATTATATCCTGAGTGTGATGCATTTTTTGAATCTTTCTGCTGCTGGCACGTGATGCAAAGCCGTACGCCGGGAATGGCTTTTCGGCGCGCCTCCGGAATGGGTTCTCCGCATTCTTCGCATTCCGTTAGGCTTTCACCGCGCGGAATTTCACCGCGGGCACGCGCAACCGCATCTTCAATAGTACTGTTGATCTGTTCGTTAACAGCGTCGTCATTTGCCCAGCCGGAAGCCATAGCGTCCTCCTGAAATCGGTTTAGGCCATATGTTTACTATGGGGTTAAAAAATGAACAATCAAGGCGAAGAGAGAAGTGAACTGCACCCGTTGAGCAGATGCAGTCTTGTGGAAGAGACAGATTATTTATAAATGGTCGCAGTGCCGTACATATGGTTATCTCCGCCAGCGGAGTTCACCACGAATCCTTTTGCACCTTCCTGACGGGCTTTTTCGGCGAGCTTATCCTGTAGATCGTCAAGGTTACTGGCACGGCTTACCGAAACGGTGCCGGCAGCACGTAGCTGGCTCGTATCGGTACTTTGGGTCAGTGACTGAACGGCCATGGCAGAGAAGGACGCGGTCGCCAGGGCGGCTGCGATAACAGCAAGGGTCAGGTACTTTTTCATAATCACATCCTCATGAGGAAACAACAGGTGATTCCCTTTAAGTTTAGAAGCCTGACGAGTGTGACTTAGCGCAAATATTTGATGATGATATGCTTATTTTTTGAACAATGTAAATTGACAATTCGCTGACGGATCATAGACATAAAGGTGTTTGATTTATGGCGGGTTTTTGAGCGTAGCAGAGAAAGATTTACCGTTGGGCCAGCAAAGGGTATCTTACGCCGCTGTTTAAAGGAGAATGCCATGACTGCCCAAAAGCCGGGATTGCACCCGCGAAATCGCCACCGCAGCCGCTACGACATGAACGCGTTATGCCTGAGCTGCCCGCCGCTGCAGGACTATCTTGTTCAGACCCCTGCGGGTGAATCCTCGGTCAACTTTGCTGACCCGCAGGCGGTTAAAATGCTGAACAAAGCCCTGCTGGCGCATTTTTACGGTGTAGCTCACTGGGATATCCCGGAAGGCTTTCTCTGTCCACCTGTGCCGGGCCGCGCTGACTACGTTCATCACCTTGCCGACCTCCTTGCCGAAGGCAATGAGGGTGTCGTTCCACAGCAGGCCACCATCCTGGATATTGGCACCGGTGCGAACCTGATTTACCCGCTGATCGGCGCGCATGAATATCAGTGGCGCTTTACCGGAAGCGAAATCGGTGACGAGGCATTTGCCAGCGCCCAGGCGATTATCAGCGCTAACCCGGGATTGAGCCGCGCCATTCGCCTGCGTCGTCAGAAAGACGCGGCGTCGATATTCAACGGCATTATTCACAAAAACGAAAGCTATGACGCCACGATGTGCAACCCGCCGTTCCATGATTCGGCGGCATCGGCCCGTGCGGGCAGCGAGCGCAAGCGCCGTAACCTGGGTCAGGCTGAAGATGCCGCGCTGAACTTCGGCGGACAGCAGCAGGAGCTCTGGTGCGAAGGGGGCGAAGTGGCGTTTATCCTGCGCATGATTGCGGAAAGCAAACAGTTTAGCCGTCAGGTGAAGTGGTTTACGACGCTGGTTTCCCGCGGGGATAACCTGCCGCCGCTCTATCGCGCGCTGACCGAAGCGGGCGCCGTAAAAGTGGTGAAAAAAGAGATGGCGCAGGGCCAGAAACAGAGCCGCTTTATCGCCTGGACGTTTATGGACAACAACAAACGTCGCAAATAGCACTCCGTCGTAGGCCGGGTAGGGCGAAGCCGCCACCCGGCAACCAGGTCACAGTGTCGGCTCCTGCGGAGGGAGCGGCGATGCGGGCGGCGGCAATACCTGATACGTCTGCACGGGCATCCGCACGTTCGCCAGATCAAAGTGTTTTTTCACCATGCTGTCGAGCGCAAAGCGCACCGTCCACTGCTTCAGCGGCTGGGTGGTGAACGACACGCGCAGGGTAAATGCCGTGTTCGACAGCCCGACGATGCCGGCAAATGACGGCTCCCCGATCACCAGCCCGCGAATATCCTCCATCTCCATCAGTTCTTCTACCGCATCGCGCAGCGCCTGCTTCGCTTTGTCCGCATCCTCGTGGCGATCCACATCGTAGTTCGCCACAACGGAACCAATGCCGCGCACAAAGTTGGCGAAGGTGGTGATCGAAGACCAGGGAATGATGTGGTACGCCCCGGTGTCCTGACGCACGCCAACCGAGCGGATGGACATCCTCTCCACGGTGCCGGTTAACGGCCCGATGGTGACCAGATCGCCCGTGTTCATCCCGTTTTCAAACTGAATGAAGATACCGGTAATAATATCCTTCACCAGCGTTTGTGAGCCGAAGGAGATGGCCAGCCCCAGGGCACCGGCACCCGCCAGCAGCGGGGCGATATTCACGCCGATTTCCGACAGCACGATCATGATGGTGATGGTGCTGATAATCACCGCCAGCGCGTTGCGGAACAGGGTTAACAGCGTTCTTGCCCGCGCGCTTGGCAGGGGCCTGCCGTGAATATCCGATACCAGGCGGTTCTCAATAAGGCTCGCCAGCAGCGTCCAGCCGACGGCGGAGAAGAATAAAATCAGCGCGATGCGAATCAGGATATCGACCGTTTTTTCACCCGCACCGTTGTGCAGCCAGTTCCAGAAATCAAACAGGCTCCACGCATTCAGAAGTAGCATAATCGCCACGCAGACGGTGAGAATGCGCGCCACTTTGAGCGATACCGACATCCAGCCGTTTACCCGCTTTTGCAGTTCCGGGTAATTACGCTGGACCTGCGGCGACAGGGTGATGGTTTTCGAGATCCAGCGCGACAGCAGCCCCGATACAAACGCCGCGATGCCGATAATGGCCAGGCTTTTGAACGTCGCTCCCATCATAAACTTCAGGCTATTGCCCGGGTCGAACAGCGAGAAGAAGCACAGCACGATGAAGTAAGCGCTTGCCAGCCAGTGCCACACCTGGGCGAACGCGCGAATAAAGAGGCTAAAGAACGAGAGGGAGCGATCGGCCAGATTCAGCAGGCTTTGGGTAATGGTTTTTTTATTGTGGAAGATAAGGTACAGCGACCAGACGGTAATGCAGATCATGATCAGCACGTTTGCCAGCGCGCCAAACTGGACGTTCACCTGGTTGGAGATGATCGGCACGGCAACCAGCAGGCCGTAGCCAATCAGCCCGCTGAGCACGCTCAGGCGCAGCGCCCAGTACTTCGCGCTCGCATCCCGAATGGAGAAAGGCCGCAGCTCCGGCACGTGCGGACAAAAGAGTAACCGCAGCAGCGCCTTGAAGAACTCAATCAGGGCAAAGGCATTCAGGAAAAGCGACTGCTGGAAGGCGATGGTTTTGTTGCCGGCATTCAGCCTGTCGGCCAGCATCTGGCCTAAAAACAGCGTCAACGCCAGCAGCAGTAAATCGATGATGAACGCGGAGGCGATCATCAACGGCAGATGCAGCCAGCTGCTTTTATGCTGATTCTTTCTGCGTCCCCATTGCCCCATTTTGCGGTACAGCGGCCACGCGCACAGGCGCACCAGCCAGTAAAAAAGAAACACCGCCCCCGCCAGCATCAGGAACTGCGTGGCGGCGGCGGTAAACGTTTGCGGGTTAAATGGCTTATGCGGGGAGCCAATCAGGTTGCGGTAAAGCTGAGCGAAGCGCGAGGAGAGGGCTTCCCCATAGTGTCGGCTCACGTCGGTGACGTTTTCCAGCACCGTTTTTTGCTCCTCAGCCTGCGGAGGGGTGAGGGTTGGCACCGACTCCTGCGGCGGCGTGGCGGCGGCTTTGCGCAGCTGGCCAATGAGCTCCTGCCGGGAGGTGTCGTTTTCAAGGACGTCGGCAAGCGCGCTGTAGGCGGCTTTTTTCTGTTCAACATCGGGTTCCGGAGGGGGCGTACTTTGCTGGGCAGCAGGGGCGCCGGTGGTGACGCCGGGGATCGCGACGGCGAACGATGGCGCACTAAACAGGCTTATCAACAGCAACAGGATCCACGGCACGGCGTCCTCCGGTGAAAATGTCGAACAAAATGATAAGTATAGAAGTCGGGACGCGGAGGGGGATTTTTGGGAACAATCTGGCGTAAAAAAGCCGGGCATGCCCGGCTTACGTTTGAAGCGAACAATCAGGAGACGTGCTGCAGGAACTCCTGCAAACGCTGGCTCGGCGGGTTCGCAATCAATTCCTGCGGGTTACCGTCTTCCGCGATACGGCCTTTATCAATAAAGATCAGGCGGGACGCCACTTTTTCAGCAAAGCCGATTTCGTGGGTCACGATAACCATCGTCATCCCTTCTTCCGCCAGATCCTGCATGACTTTCAGCACCTCGTGGCGCAGCTCCGGGTCGAGTGCGGACGTAGGCTCATCAAACAGCATCATTTTCGGTTTGACCGCCAGGGCGCGAGCAATCGCCACACGCTGCTGTTGACCACCTGACAGCTCGGAAGGGTAGTGGTGCGCACGTTCTGCCAGGCCGACTTTCGCCAGCAGATCTTTTGCCAGCGCTTCCGCCGCCGCTTTGCTGGCACCGCGCACGCGCAGTGGGCCAAACATCACGTTTTCCAGCGCCGTGAGGTGCGGGAACAGGTAGAACTGCTGGAACACCATGCCCGCTTCCTGACGAATCAGACGGTCGTCCACTTTTGGGTCGTTTACCTTCAGGCCGTCGACGATCAGATCGCCGCTGGTGATCTCTTCCAGCTTGTTGATGCAGCGCAGCAGGGTGGATTTACCGGAGCCGGATGGCCCAATAATCACCACCACTTCACCCTGTTTGATGTTGAGATCGATATTGTGCAGCACCTGGGTTGGGCCAAAGTGCTTGGAAACGTTTTTAAATTCAATCACAGGATTTTCATCCTTCTTTCAAGACGACGCAGAACGAAGCTCAGAACCAGAGTAATGATCAGGTAGACAACGGCTACCGCACTCCAGATTTCCAGCGCGCGGAAGTTGCCAGCAATGATCTCCTGCCCCTGACGGGTCAGCTCGGCCACGCCGATAACAATGAACAGCGACGTATCTTTAATGCTGATGATCCACTGGTTACCGAGCGGCGGCAGCATGCGACGCAGCGCCAGCGGCAGAATAACGTGGCGGATCGTTTCGCGACGAGAAAGACCTAGCGCCAGACCGGCTTCACTGAAACCTTTATGAATCGACAGCACCGCACCGCGGGTGATTTCCGCAATGTAGGCGCCTGAGTTGATCATAATGGTGACGACGGCCGCGCTGAACGGGTCGATGCGCAGGTCGGTGAACGCCATAGGCAGGGCGAAGTAGATGAACATGACCTGCACGACAATAGGCGTGCCGCGGATCACTTCGATGAAAACCAGTGCGATGTGGTTTGCGATCCAGCCGCCGTAGGTGCGGGCGAAACCGGCGACAAGACCGATAATCAACCCACCAACCAGACCCAGGACCGAAATCCACAGGGTCATTTTAGCGCCTTCAAGCAAGATAGGAATGGCAGGCCAGATGGCGCTCCAGTCAAACTGCATGATAATTTCCTGTTACTGTTACCGTGTTTCAAAAATAGCAGGGGCGAAAGGTCGCCCCCGAGTGAACGTCATTTTTACGTCTTATTATTTAGGCTCGGTACCGAACCATTTTTTGTAGATTTCGTTATAGGTGCCGTTCTCTTTCAGCGTTTTCAGCGCGCCGTTAACTTTCGTGCGCAGGTCGTCGCTGCCTTTCGGGAACGCGATACCGTACTGCTGCGCTTCCAGAGACTCGCCAACGGCTTTGAACTTGCCGTTACCGGCTGTCTTAATGAAGTACAGGATGTTAGGCGTGTCGTGCAGAACAGCGTCAGCACGATTGGTGCCGAGTTCCATGTACGCGTTGTCGATGTTCGGGAACTGACGCAGGTCTTTGGTTTTGATATTTGCTTTCGCGTAATCAACAGAACCGGTGCCGCTCTTCACTGCCACCACTTTGCCGTCGAGATCTTTCACGCTTTTTACGTCGTTATTATCGGCTTTGACCATGACCAGCAGGCCGCTTTTGTAGTAGCCGTCAGAGAAGTCGATCGCTTTTTTACGTTCATCGGTAATGGTGATGCCTGCCAGTGCCAGATCAACGTTTTTGGTTTGCAGTGCCGGGATGATGCCGCTGAAGTCCATAGGCTTCAGGGTGTAATCCAGCTTGAGTTCTTTTGCGACAGCGGCCCACAGATCCACATCAAAACCAACGTATTTATCACCCTGTTTGAATTCAAACGGAACGAACGCCGTGTCGGTCGCCACAACCAGTTTGTCGGCAGCCTGAGAGGACACTGCAAAAGCCAGGGTAAGTGCAGCCAGTGAAACTTTTAATACAGACTTCATAGCATTTCCTTTTATATCCACGGGGCGATCCCCTGCGAGAACAGGTGGCACAATGAAAAAATCGTGCCAACTTTACAAGCTATTGTTTTGCAAAGGGGATGATGTCATGCATTGCACAATAAATGGGGCAATGAGGTGTTATTGCACCAAACTGGAGCACCGTTTTGGTGCGCTTAGTTTGGCTCAACTGACGGGGAGATATTTAGCGTAAATTCTGACGAAAAAACAATCTTCCGTTAACGGTTGTGTGAGGTGATTATTACATTTCGTTCACTTTTGCAGGTGTGCAGGCAAAAAGTGTGCACCATAGATGTGCAAAACCCTCACCAATGGCACAGGTGACAGGCAGCTGAAACTGAAAGTGTCAAAACAGGCACGGAAAGAGAAACCTTCACTGCCAGAGTACTGCTATGTCTGAGGGATATCTTGTGAGGTGTACGGCGTGGAGAAAATGGTGCTGACATCGCTGCCGCGGACCGCTATTACGGCGTGAGGCAACAAACGCCCCCGACCAGCAAAGCCGAGGGCGATTAAGATAGCAAAAACCGTTCTCCGGTGAATTGGCTGCGGAATCCAATAATTTCCCCAGTTAACCCGGAGGAAGGAACGTTAAATCAGCTCCATTAATTTGCTTTTTTTGGCCTGGAATTCTTCTTCCGAAATGATCCCGCTCTCTTTGAGTTCGGAAAGCTTTTTGAGCTGCTCATAGGGATCCTGATGGGTCATAGCCGGTTCGGCTATTGGTGTTTCCGTCTTCACTCCGCGGCCGGCTTCAATCGCCTCAATCAGGGCGAGTTCTGCATCCTTGCTGAACATCTTAAATTCCAGATCGTCGTGGGAAGTATGGATCCGAATGACCCGGTGACCCAGCGTGGACTTGCGTTCAATCGACGTAATGGATTTTAACGGGATAGTCTCAATCACCTCGCCGAGAAAACCTTTACGGTAGAATGCCACTCGCTGGCCCGTAACGATCAGTGCACCGTTGTGCTGTTTGTCCTTACCCTGTCCCATCACTTTGCCGATATAGCCTTCTCCCCACTGCAGAACGGCTTCACCAGGATTGAGATGGTTTGCTTCGAATTTGCTGACGTGCTTATTTTCTTTCATCAAAAAACTCCCTTTAAGAAGACCGATGCATTTGGCCTGCATCGGACTGAAGTCACTGCAAAATGAATCATCTATCATATTGCATACCCGGGATAACTGCACTTCTTGAAAGGCGATTGTGTACACGGTATTTACCGGATGATCTGCTTCAGACGCGGAGAGGTCAGCGAGCGGGTGCGAAGAAAGAATCCTGCCGGCAGAATGAAGACGACCGCCACGTCTCTTCCGGTGCTGGCGCATAAGAGTGAATTACTCCCTAATTAGATCTTATTTTCTGATAATATGACATTGTTTTTTAATGGATATATACAGTCAAAAGGATAACGATGAGCACTTTTCTTTCTTTAATCGCATTTATTCTGTTTGTAGCCTTTATTATTGGCCTGATTAAACCTTCGCTGGTCAAAATGCCCGGTCGTAAGCAAGTCAGTGCCGTTTATCTGGGCGGTTTTCTGGGCCTCTGCGTAATCAGTGCCATCCTGCTACCGGCCGACCGCAGTCCGGCCGTCGTGAAAAAACAGGATCAGCCGCAGAATGCGGATGTCTCCCCGCCGCCTTTCAAATATGCCGATAAAACCCTTACCGAGTATCGTAGGGAGCGTAAGGATACGCGACACAAGATTGTGGCTGCTTATATGGCATATCGTCAGGTGCCCGTCGCGTCAGAAGAGGGGTTTTATGCCTGCGTGAGCCAGAACAGCTACACCACGCAGGGTGACACACCGTTTGGCGTGATAGCGAACTGGTGTTTCACTGAATACCGTTCCAGTCCTGAGATGCTGGCAAAACGCATCAACTTCGATACATTTCAGGATAATTTTAGCGGTTGGAACGGGGCTTATCGTCCGTTAGAGGCCATGATCAAAGCCGACATGCATGATGATTCCTCCTACAAACACCTCTCCACACGGTATCATCTGGTTCTGACCGACGATCCGCATGCCACGATAGATACCACATTCCGTGGCACCAACGCCTTTGGTGGCGTAGTCAAAGAGACTGTCTCTGCGCGAGTAGATCTGCGAACCGGGAATGTTATTTCGATCGTTGAACAGTAAGGGCAGCAAGCTTCCTCGTCTGTTCGTGCGAGTGAAGGGCCAACAGCGAGGCTGCTTTTTTAACATTCATTGAAAATATGATTTGTATCATATGTCTTGCTCTCTTTTTTCGCCGAAAAATTAAGCATTAGCGTTTGGCGGCAGAGCGATTATGCGCTCTGCCGTTTTTTTATCCTCGACCCGACGTTAACACCTTGTTTAAGATCGCGTCCTTGCTTATAGCGACGGACATGCTAGTGCTGGAAATAGAGCGTCACCAGGAACCATCTCGAAAAAGCTGGAACATCTGCGTGGAAATCTGGAAGCGTTGTTCATAATAAAACGCCCCCGACCATGAAGGCCGCGGGCGGTTAAGATATCAAAAACCCTTTATTCAGTGAAACACAGTGCCGCTCCGCTTATGTGAACGGCATCGCGTCATGGCGAGGGTTTAATAGAGCAATTATATGAATTACTCGATGTTAGATTCGATAAACCACAGGAACTGATCCAGGTCGCGGGACGCGGCGGTGAAAATGTCTGCGGTATCTTCGTCTTTGGCTTCGCCAATCGCTTTGCGCACGTCATTGGCCACAATTGCGTAGCGGTCCGCCAGCTCTTTAAGGTGATCCTGAACGGTATGGATATCCAGCGGATAACTCTTCAGTGGCGTTTTGCTGTTGATCACCTGCGTGGTGCCCAGCGCCACGCCGCCCAGCTGAACGGCACGTTCAGCCATCGTATCGAGGTGGGTAACCAGTGCTGTGCGGAAGCCATCCAGCATTTCATGAACGGCAATAAAGTTTGCACCGCGCATATTCCAGTGGGCCTGTTTGGTGATCAGCGAAAGATCGATGAACTGGATCACCTGGCGATTCAGCAACTCAATGGTCGCCTTCTTGTCGCTATCCGATACATCGTTACGGGTATAAAGCAGATTAGACGCTTTCGTTTTCACCAGTTTAGCGGTACTCATAATCTCATATCCTCTTGATGTTTATGTCCCAGGTAATTACGGAACTAAGTATAGCACCGGATTTTTTCTCTGCGGTTTGGCTATGCCTATCGGTTTAATAGCGAGAAGTGGCTTGAGAATTTAATTTATTGAAATTAATGGGTAATTTTTAAATTGATACAGATCAATCTTAATTGCTGATTGGGGATGTAAACGCAGAGGGATATTTCGAAAATAGCGTAAAGTGTGTAAGAAATTATAACGTCTGTCTTTCTGGTCTTTATTCTGCATGGCGTGGAAGCCATGCAGAATATATGGCCTTAGCTGATATCCACTTTCTCAACTTTAGGCTCCGGGCGCATGGTGAGCGTCGAGCCCATTGATGCCGCGATAATCGAGCAGAGCGCCAGCGTCTGGGTCAACGTGAGGGTTTCGCCGAGAAACACCATTCCGGAAATGGCGGCTAGCGCAGGCTCCATGCTCATCAGCGTGCCAAATATGCGCGTCGGCAGACGCGTAAGGGCAATCATCTCCAGAGAGTAGGGGAGTGCGGTAGAAAGAATCGCGACCGCCAGCCCGATGGGCATGACGGACCATTGCCAGATAGATTCGGTCGCCTGCGCCATGCCGATAGGCACGAAGACGATGGCTGCGATCAGGGAACCTAACGCGACGGTCGCCGGACCGTGCTCTTCTCCTGCACGCTGGCCCGTAAGTATATAGACGGCCCAGCAGGCGCCTGCACCCAGCGCCAGGGCTGCACCCGTCAGATCGATCTCAGCGACGCTCTGGCCCAGCGGCAGCAGGAACCATAAACCCAGAACGGCTAACACGACCCAGATAAAATCGACCGGACGTCGCGAGGAGAACAGCGCCACCGCCAGCGGGCCGGTAAACTCCAGCGCGACGGCGATCCCCAGCGGTATCGTCTGAATAGAGAGATAGAATAGATAGTTCATTGCCCCAAGGGAGAGTCCATAAAACAGCAGGGGTAAACGCTGCTCCTTTTTGAAGCGCAGACGCCAGGGTTTGAAAATGACCACCAGTATCACCGTGCCCAGCACGATACGCAGGGCAGTCACCCCAGGCGCACCGACCAGCGGAAAAAGTGATTTTGCAAGCGAAGCACCGCTTTGAATGGACAACATGGCAATGAGTATGACTGCTACCGGCAACCAGACCGACGACGTGCGGGATAACCCAGGCATCCTTTCTCCTGTCAGCTTATGTCAAATGAGGTAAAGGTTGCAGTGTAAAGGAAATAAGCGGCAACGGTTGAGGTGCTGTTGAAAAAAAACCTCGTGAAATCCGTAAAATGGTTAAGCGCTGGTGGATTTATCGCCTGATAGATTAGGAATAATCTGGATGAATGTAACGGCGCTTGCGCGCACTATGCGCATTTAGTAGTGAAAATTGCATGTGATTTGAAAGAGATAGCTGACGCTGGAAACGTTCTGTTACAGGAAAGGTTTCATTAGACATCACGAATCACAAAGAGTTTCGCAAATTTTTTTGATATATTTAAAACTTACGGACTTACTTGAAGCACATTTGAGGTGGTTATGAAAAAAATTGCATGTCTTTCAGCACTGGCCGCTGTACTGGCTGTTTCCGCAGGTACCGCTGTAGCTGCTACTTCTACTGTTACTGGTGGTTACGCTCAGAGCGACTATCAGGGCGTGATGAACAAAGCTAACGGTTTCAACCTGAAGTATCGCTACGAGCAGGATAACAACCCACTGGGCGTGATCGGTTCTTTCACCTACACCGAGAAAGATCGTTCTGAAAACGGCGCATACAACAAAGGCCAGTACTACGGTATCACCGCTGGTCCAGCTTACCGTCTGAATGACTGGGCGAGCATCTACGGTGTTGTAGGTGTTGGCTACGGTAAATTCCAGCAGACTGAAAACCAGAGCGAAAGCCGCACTGCAAGCAACAGCGACTATGGCTTCTCCTATGGCGCAGGCCTGCAGTTCAACCCAATCCAGGACGTTGCTCTGGACTTCTCCTATGAGCAGAGCCGTATCCGCAACGTTGACGTTGGCACCTGGATCGCGGGCGTAGGTTACCGCTTCTAATCACTCCGGTGAGCTAATAAAAAATCCGCCCAATGTAGCGGATTTTTTTTGTGGAAAGTAAAAGCAAAACGGCAACCCCAGGTTGCCGTTTTTAGTGTTGTTCCCTCTCCCCGTGGGAGAGGGTCAGGGTGAGGGTATCGGACCACTACTTACTCTTAATATCGAAAATATCCGTACCCAGATGGTTGTAGTCAACTTTCTGTAACTTGAAGTTGGTAACGTACACTGGGGGAGCTTTCTTGTTAGAGACAAACGGGTAAGCCGTTTTTATCTGCTCGGCTGTAATTCCCGTCCACTGCGAGAAGAACTGCAGGAAATCATTTGCCGAACGGCGCGCTTTAATCACGCGATGCGTTTTATCATCACTCGACAGCACCATAAACGGCACCTGGAAGTTCTGCTGGAACTTGTCATCATGCGCCAGGTACTGCACCTCTTTACCACGCTCTTTAAACGCCAGCCCATGATCCGAGAAATAGACCATGGAGAAGCTGTCGCCCGTATTGCGTAGCTGATCGTACAGCTTGCTCAGCAGGTCGTCGGTTTGCGTCATGGTGTAGAGATAGCAAGAGGTCTCTTTGGACTGCACGAACTCCGCGTACTTCCCGCCGGTCCGATCGCAGGCCTGCGGGTGCGACCCCATCAGGTGCAGGACGATCAGCTGAGGCTGGGTGCGCGGAGTGGCGAAGACCTGTGCCGTCATTTTCAGCAGCGCTTCGTCTTTGGTATTTTTGTCGGCTTCAAAGTCGCCGTTCTTAAGGAACTGCACTTCGTCGGCACGTTTGGCGATACTGGCGATGGCCGTATCGTATTCGCCAATTTGCCCCTGATTGGAGAACCACCAGGTCTGATAACCCGCGCGGTTTGCCAGGGTGACAAAATTATCCTGATACTGAGGTTTGCCGTCGACGACCCGGTTAAGCGTCAGGCCGAGCGATTTCTGCGTCGAGCCGCTGGCCGCAACATAATCGGTAAACAGCGTGCCTTTGACCGAACTGGCAAACGGTGTGTTATCCCAGTGTCCGCCGAAGGCTCCCATTGCATCGCGACGGGCACTTTCCCCAATCACCACCACATAGGTGTGATATTTCGGCTTAACGGCTAGCACGTTCCAGGTGTCTTTCATATTGGAAAGCTCCGCCATGCGCGCCTGTTCGTCGAGAACCTCTTTATTATTGACAACAACGTCTTTAACGAAGCGGAAAACCGGATAGCCGATATTGATGAGCCTGAGCTTACCGTCCCAGGGAATATTCTGGATGGGGGCGACAAACGCCACGGCAACGCTGAACACCAGACAGAGTATTTCGATCTTACCCCAGGATTTTTTCTCGCCCGACTGACGGCGGATGGCGATAACGCCCAACGCGAAGATAAAGATCCCGACCACGTAGCTGTACCACGGGAAGATCGTCAGGATCTCCGTTGACTCTTCCATATTGGTCGAGTGCAGCGCCAGCAGGGTATTAAAGTTTGGCGAGCCGTAAGCCTGACCGAACGGGAAATAGAGTGCAGCAACCAGCGAACAGATCCCGATTAACGCTTTTTGCACGCGCGGTGCGGTTCGCCACAGCACATGCAGAACGCAGGTGAAAGCCACCGCGTAGAGCAGACTAAAGGGATAACCCAGCGCAAAGTTAATCAGCAATGACTGCAAAAAGTAAAAACCCGTCCACGGGCTTAAGGCCCGGCTGCGGGTCACAACGGTATCTATCAGGGTTACATTCATAGGTCACTATCATGGATGAAAACGCCATGTGCTCACCCTGGCGTCAAGGGTCATAACCTGCCTGACAGTGCGTGGAGAGGGAATGAGGGTCCGCTTCAGCGAGCCGCAAATTGTGCAGGGCTGCAAGAAGATAGTGCGAGCGCTAAATAATATCAACAGTTGCTAAGCAGATGTTTTGCGAAGGGGATTGCAAATCCGCAAAAAAGATCGGGAATAAGGCGGCTGGAAGCCAGTTTACAGCGTGATTGTGACGGGAAAATGAAGCGGCGTACCGCAACGCCGCTTAGTGGGAAGGTTTGTCGTCCTGATGCGGTTTGTTGCTAAACATATCGCACAGCATGTTCAACAGCATTAAGCGCACTTTAAAGGGTGAGTGGGTAAACACGGTCATGCACCTCTTGAATTCGTTCATAAGACCTCCTGAGTTTTGATCCCTTCGATCCGTGAAGGGTGACTGCATTACATACAGATATAGCACAGGCTATATTGTATAGCTATGGCTATTTCGTTAATTTTTTGTGCTTGCGGAGCTATGGTTTACAATGTGCGCTCTCGAAACCGGGCGCTGGAAGCGTCACCCCACTGAGGAAGTACAATGAACCGTCGCGCAGGTCATCCGACAATGAGGAAAACGACGCAACTGGTGAATGTTGAAGAACATGTCGAAGGTTTTCGCCAGGTCCGTGAAGCGCACCGGCGTGAACTGATTGATGACTATGTTGAACTCATTTCCGATCTGATTCGTGAGGTTGGTGAAGCGCGCCAGGTCGATATGGCCGCCAGGCTGGGGGTTTCACAGCCAACTGTCGCTAAAATGTTAAAACGCCTGGCTTCCGTGGGCTTAATTGAAATGATCCCCTGGCGCGGTGTTTTTCTGACGCCGGAAGGGGAGAAACTCGCGCAGGAGAGCCGCGAGCGCCATCAGCTTGTCGAGAATTTTTTACTGGTGCTGGGCGTCAGCCCGGAGATTGCCCGCCGGGATGCGGAAGGAATGGAACACCACGTGAGCGAAGAGACGCTGGTGAAGTTTCGCGAATTTACCCTTAAATATGGTCCCTCCGCTGAATGAAAATCCCCGGACTGCAGGCCCTGGCACGCGATCGTTTCTTCCATCTCTTATTACTCATTGGTGCAGGGTTAAGCCTCTTTGTGCCGTTTGCGCCACGCGCCTGGCCCGCCGCAATTGACTGGCGCACCATCATTACCCTGAGCGGTTTGATGATGCTCACCAAAGGGATCGAGCTGAGCGGCTATTTTGACGTTCTGGGCCGTAAAATGGTGCGCCGTTTTGCCACCGAGCGCAGGCTGTCCCTGTTTATGGTGTTCTCCGCCGCGGTGCTGTCGACGTTTCTCACCAACGATGTGGCGCTGTTTATCATCGTGCCCCTCACGCTCACGCTGCGTAAGCTTTGTGAGATCCCGGTCAGCCGGCTGATCATCTTTGAAGCGCTGGCCGTCAATGCGGGCTCGCTTCTGACGCCAATCGGCAACCCGCAAAATATCCTTCTGTGGGGACGGTCCGGTCTGTCGTTCGCCGCCTTTACCTGGCAGATGGCCCCTCTGGCGCTGGTGATGATGCTGTCGCTGATGGCGGTGTGCTGGTTTGCGTTTCCGGATAAAAAGCTGCAGTACCACAGCGGCACAACCGGCCCGCAGTGGCAGCCGCGCCTGGTGTGGAGCTGTCTCGGGTTATACATCGTCTTTCTGTTCGCGCTGGAGCTGAAGTATGAGCTGGCGGGCGTCCTGCTCGTTGCCGCGGGGTTTGTCGTCCTTGCGCGTCGCGTGCTGGTGAGCGTGGACTGGACGCTGCTGCTGGTCTTTATGGCGATGTTTATTGATGTGCATCTCCTTATCCAGCTTCCGGTGCTGCAGAACGTTCTGCACAGCGTCAGCACGCTGTCTCAGCCGGGACTGTGGCTGACGGCGATTGGCCTGTCGCAGTTTATCAGCAACGTGCCGTCCACCATTCTGCTGCTCAACTATGTTCCACCCGATACGCTTCTGGCCTGGGCGGTCAACATCGGCGGATTTGGGCTGCTGCCCGGCTCGCTGGCAAACCTGATTGCGCTGCGTATGGCCAACGACCGTCGTATCTGGTGGCGTTTCCACGTCTGGTCGATTCCGATGCTGGTTTGGGCCGCGGCGATTGGTTTCGGAATATTCCTTCTCATATAGTGCGCAATTTGTCAGTTTTTCCTGGCAAACGTATAGCAACGTCCTAGCTTTAGTGAACGGCATAGTGTGATGCCGCTCACTGACAGGACCGTTGCTGAACTATGGCTGAAGATCAAAACCCGCCTGCTGACGAGCAGGACAAAAACAATAATGAGCGTAAGCGCCCGGGCAAGAAACCGTTAATTATCCTCGGCATTGTCGTGGTGGTAATGGTGGTCGTGGCGCTGGTCTGGTGGTTTTTAACCCGTAACGAAGAGACGACCGACGACGCCTTTACCGACGGCGACGTGGTGACGATTGCCCCCAAAACGGCGGGCTACGTTACCGAGCTGCGCGTGCGCGATAACCAGCGCGTGAAAAAGGGCGATCTGCTGGTGGTTATCGATCCGCGTGACACCATCGCGCAGCGCGATCAGGCCCAGGCCCAGCTTGGGCTGGCTATCGCGCAGCTGCATCAGGCCCAGGCGCAGCTGGCGCTTTCAAAAGTCCAGTATCCCGCCCAGCGTGACGAAGCCAAAGCGCAGGTGCTGAAAGCGCAGGCCGATCTGGCGAACGCGCAGGCAGAGTACCGTCGTCAGCGCGGCGTCGACCCGCGCGCGACCACTCAGCAAAGTATCGATTCCGCGAACGCTCAACTGCGTAGCGCACAGGCAGGGCTGGCCAGCGCTCAGGCGCAGCTGGAAGTGGCAGAGCAGGTCCAGCTGCAAATCCGCCAGCAGGAAACCAACGTTGAAGCGCGCGAGCGTCAGGTCGATCAGGCTAAAGCGCAGCTGGAAACCGCCAACCTTAATCTCTCCTATACCGAAGTTCGCGCCCCGTTCGACGGCGTCGTCACCAAACGCAACGTGCAGCCCGGTACGCTGGTGCAGGCGGGAACGGCGCTGTTCTCGCTGGTTTCCCCGAACGTGTGGGTGGTCGCGAACTTTAAAGAGTCGCAGCTTGAACGCATGAAGCCGGGCGATAAGGTCACCGTGTCCGTCGACGCGTGGCCGGATATGGAGCTTGAGGGCCACGTAGACAGTATCCAGCAGGGCAGCGGCTCGCGCTTCTCCGCCTTCCCGGCAGAAAATGCCACCGGTAACTTCGTCAAAATTGTGCAGCGCGTGCCGGTCAAAATTGTGATTGATAAGGGCCTGGATCCAAACAAACCGCTGCCGCTGGGGCTGTCGGTTGCACCGAAGGTGACGGTGGAATGACGGATCACAGCCACGACAGCTGGAAGCCCGCCAGCAATCCGTGGGCGGTGGCGATTGTCGTTACCCTGGCGGTATTCATGGAAATTCTGGATACCACCATCGTCAACGTGGCGCTGCCCCACGTGGCGGGTTCGCTCTCGTCCAGCTATGACGAATCCACATGGGTGTTAACCAGCTACCTGGTCGCGAACGGCATTGTGCTGCCCATCTCGGCGTTTCTGAGCCGGGTGTTTGGCCGCAAGCAGTTCTTCCTGATTTGCATCGTCATGTTTACCGTCTGCTCGTTCCTGTGCGGGATTGCCACCGAGCTGTGGCAGATCATCCTGTTCCGCGTGATGCAGGGCTTTTTTGGCGGCGGGCTGCAGCCCACGCAGCAGTCGGTGCTGCTCGACTACTTCAAACCCGAAGACAGGGGCAAAGCGTTTGGTCTGTCCTCCATTGCGATTATCGTTGCGCCGGTGCTCGGCCCGACGCTGGGCGGCTGGATCACCGATAACTACTCCTGGCGCTGGGTGTTCTTTATCAATATCCCGGTGGGGATTGTCACGGTGCTGGCGATCTATCAGCTGCTGGAAGATCCGCCCTGGGAGAGCAAGTCTAAAGAGAAGCTGACTATCGACTGGACGGGGATCGGCCTGATCGCCTTAGGGCTTGGCTGTCTGCAGGTGATGCTCGACCGGGGAGAAGATGAGGACTGGTTCTACTCGAACTTTATCCGCACCTTCGGCGTGTTGACGCTTGTCGGCATTATCGGCGCCATCTACTGGCTGGTATATGCCAGAAAGCCGGTGGTGGATCTGCACTGCATGAAGGATCGCAACTTTGCCATCTCCAGCCTGCTGATGGCGGGGATGGCGATGATTTTGTACGGCAGCTCGGTGGTGATCCCGCAGCTGGCGCAGCAGGACCTTGGCTACACCGCTACCTGGTCGGGGCTGGTGCTGTCGCCCGGGGCGGTGCTGATTGTGCTGACTATACCGCTGGTGCTGAAGCTGATGCCGGTGGTGCAAACGCGCTGGATTATCGCCTTTGGCTTTACCTGCCTGGCGGTGTCGTTCTTCTGGTCGCGCACGCTGACCCCGGATATCGACTTCGAAACGCTGGTGCTGTTCCGCAGCGCCCAGTCGCTGGGGCTGGGGTTCCTGTTTGTGCCGCTGACCACCATTGCCTTTATTTCGATCCCAAGACGGCTTAATGCCGATGCGGCGGCGCTGTTCACCATGTTCCGTAATGTCGCAGGCTCGGTCGGGATCTCTCTGTCGACGGCGGCCATCACCGAACGATCTCAGGCGCACAGCGCGCATCTGGCCTACCACGCCTCGCCGTTTAACGAGCAGTTCCAGCAGGCGATACGCGAAAGCGCCCAGGCGATCCAGAACTTCACTACCCAGGTAGGGGACCCCACCGGGATTGCCACCGGACGCATGTACCAGACGATGATCGAGCAGTCGCGCTTCCTGGCCTACATCGACGTCTTTACCATTCTGAGCGCGGTGGCCTTGTTACTGATTCCGTTTTGTTTGTTGCTCTCGCCGGTTAAGAGCGAGGGGAGTGCAGGAGCACACTGATGATACACAGACGTTTACACCCCCTGATGATAATGATGCTGCTGGCAGGTTGCGCCGTCGGGCCGGACTATCAGCCGCCCGCACCCCCTGCCGTCACGCACTGGAACGATAAGGGCGACAGCGGGGTAAAATCGCAGACGACCTCCGCCGCGACCAACCCGCGCTGGTGGAAAACCTTCGGTTCGCCGCAGCTCGACAGCCTGGTTGAACGTGCGATCGCCGGAAACCTAACGCTGCAGCAGACGGTGCTGCGCATCGCCGGAGCGCGAGAGCAGATTAACCAGGCGGGCGGGGCGTTTTACCCGTCGGTGAACGGCAATTTGCAGGCGACGCGCCAGCAGCTTGGGCTTGAAGGGGAGCTGAAATCTCACGGCGTGTACGACCAGCTTGATAATGTCGATCCTGAACTGCGGGGCGCGTTAGGGCCGCTGACGCAGCCGATTAACCTCTACCAGGGCAGCTTCGATGCCCAGTGGGAAATCGATCTGTGGGGCAAGGTGCGTCGTCAGGTGGAAGCCGCCGAAGCGCAGCAGAAAGCCGCCATTGAGCAGCGTAACGATGCGCTGGTGTCGCTGGAAGCCGAAGTGGCGCGCGCGTGGCTCCAGCTGCGCGGGGCGCAGAGCATTATCGCCACGCTGAACACCCAGATTAAAAGCGCGCAGCAGACGCTGGATCTGACGGAAAGCCGCCAGCGCGGCGGTCTGTCGCCGCAGATGGATGTGGAAAATGCCCGGGCGCAGTTAGGCAACCTTGAGGCCCAGCTTCCGCAATATCAGGCGCAGGAGCGGCAGGCGATGAACGGCCTGGCGATCCTGCTCGGCAAGCCGCCTGGGGCGCTGGATGCGGAATTGCAAAGCGTGCAGCCGATGCCGGCCCTGCCGGATATCGTGCAGACCGGCATTCCGTCCACGCTGGCGCGACGCCGTCCGGACGTGCGCGAAGCGGAGGCGAACCTTCACGCCGCCACGGCGCAAATCGGCGTCTCGGTGGCGGAGCTGTTCCCGAGCTTTACGCTCTCCGGGCAGTTTGGCCTGCGCAACAGCGAAACCAACTGGCTGACCGACTGGAGCAGCCACTTCTACAGCTTTGGCCCGCAGGTCTCTATTCCGATCTTCCAGGGCGGTCGGCTGGTCTCCAGCGTCAAGGTGGCGCGCGCGCAGCAGGGAGCGGCGGTGCTGGACTATCGCCAGACTGTGCTGACCGCACTCGGGGATGTGGAAAACGCGCTGGTGAGCTATCGCACCGACCAGCAGCGTGAAGCGGGTCTCGCAAAAACGATCGACGCCCTGCAAAACGCCTTTGACCTGGCAAGCGACAGCTACCGCCAGGGGATCGCCAGCTTTATCGATGTTCTGGACGCGCAGCGGCAGCTCGCGCAGGCCCAGCAGCAGCGTGCACAGGCGCAGGTGCAGAGCGCGCTCGATCTGGTGGCGCTCTACAAGGCCCTCGGCGGCGGCTGGGAGCCGTATCAGCAGGTGCAGTTACCGGACTACAGCGTCTTTGGCGACGCCCCGCGCGGATAAATTCAGAGGATTGGGCAAGAAACGGACAGGAACGCCACATTCGCGATGGCTGAGGGGAGGGTATAACTATCGGGTACCCCTTAAACGACATGCGAGGATTATCTTATGCGTTATCAAAAACTGGGCAATACCGGTCTGTTCGTTTCTGAACTGTGCCTAGGCACCATGACCTTCGGCGGCGAGGGCGGCATGTGGGGCAAGATTGGCCAGCTCCAGCAAAGTGAAGCCGAGCAGCTGGTGGGCCGCGCGCTGGATGCCGGGATCAACTTTATCGACACCGCGGACGTTTACTCGGAAGGACGCTCGGAGGAGATCACCGGTCAGGCGCTGAAAAATCTGAAGATCCCTCGCGAGAACGTGGTGGTCGCCACGAAAGTGTTCGGCGAAACGGGAACGGCCGGGGTGAACTCGCGCGGCAGCTCGCGCTATCACATCATCAGCAGCGTGAAGGAGAGCCTGCGCCGCCTGCAGCTCGATCATATCGATCTCTACCAGCTGCACGGCTTCGACCCGGCCACGCCGATTGAAGAAATGCTCTACGCGCTGGATAACTTGGTGCAGCACGGCCACGTGCGCTATATCGGCGTCTCGAACTGGGCGGCGTGGCAGATTGCCAAAGCGCTGGGCATTTCCGAGCGACTTGGGCTGGCGCGCTTCGCATCCCTCCAGGCGTATTACACCATCGCCGGACGCGATCTTGAGCGCGAGCTGGTGCCGATGATGCAGAGCGAAGGCGTCGGGCTGATGGTCTGGAGCCCGCTGGCGGGCGGCCTGCTGAGCGGAAAATATGGGCGCGACGGGCAGAGCGAAGCCGGTGGTCGCCGTCTGGAGTTCGACTTCCCGCCGGTAAACAAAGATCGCGCCTTCGACTGCGTGGACGTAATGCGCACTATCGCCGAAAGCAAGGGTGTCTCCGTCGCGCAAATTGCGCTGGCGTGGCTGCTGCACCAGAAAGCGGTGACCAGCGTCATCATTGGCGCGAAACGCGTTGAACAGCTGGACGACAACATTGCCGCCACCGGGATCCGCCTGAGCGAAGACGAGCTTAAGCAGCTTGATGCGGTGAGCGCGCTGCCGCGCGAATACCCGGGCTGGATGCTGGAGCGGCAGGGAGAATATCGCCGCAATCAGCTCGCGCAACAATAACCTTCCTTGCCCCGGTAGTGCATCGCTAACCGGGGCTTTTTTTCCCGCATTGCTCACAAAAAACGATCCTCCTCTTTGATCCCCATTTCATCTTCGCCTATATGACTAGCCATGATTTTTTAAATGACTAGTCATATAGGGAGAGAGCATGAACAATTCGCTGCCGGCCAATTTTTTATGGGGTAACTCGGTATCCAGCATGCAGACGGAAGGGGCCTGGAACGAGGGTGGAAAAGGCATGTCGGTGTATGACATTCGCGAAGCCGGGGAGAACGTCTCCGACTGGAAAGTCGCGACCGACTCCTATCACCGCTACCGGGAAGATTTCGACCTGATGCAGGATCTGGGCATGAACTGCTACCGCTTTCAGATCTCCTGGAGCCGCGTCTGCCCGCAGGGCGACGGCGCGTTCAACGACGAAGGCATCGCGTTTTATGACCGTTTTATCGACGATCTGATCGCCCGCGGCATCGAGCCGATGGTCTGCCTGTACCACTTCGATATGCCGCTGGCGCTGGCGCAGGAGTACAACGGCTTTAATGATCGCCGGGTAATGGACGCCTTTATCCGCTACGGCAAAAAGATGATCGACTGCTATGGCGACCGCGTGAAGTACTGGCTGACCTTCAACGAGCAGAACATCTTCCATATGCCGGAAGCGTTCCGCATTTCCGGCTATATGAAAGGCGAGAAAACCCTGCGCGAGCTGTACGAGCTGCAGCACCATACGATGGTGGCGCACATGGCGCTGACCGAGTATCTGCACCAGACCAGACCCGGCCAGCTGATGGGCGGCATGCTGGCGCACCAGCTGATCTACCCGGCCACCTGCAAACCGCGCGATATCTTCTGCGCCCAGCAGTACGACGAGTTCCTCAACCAGAACCTGCTGCGCGTCTTCGCAGGGCAGGGCTACAGCCCGGCGGTGATGGCGGTGGTGGAGCAGGAGGGCTTTGGCGATATCTACCGCGCCGAGGATTTAGCGCTGCTGGCGCGGACTAAAAACGACTATATGGCCTTCAGCTACTACGCCAGCAAAACGCTGGACAGCGATGCGATCCCGGAAGGTACGCCGGTGAACTATTACCTGCTGCACGGCGAGAAAAACAACCCGTACCTGAAGGCCACCGAGTGGAACTGGCAGATCGATCCGCTGGGCTTTCGCACCATCATCACCCGCTACGCCAACGACTGGCGCATGCCGGTCTTCCCGATCGAAAACGGCATCGGAGTGATTGAGTCCTGGGACGGCGTCAATCCGATTGAGGACACCTACCGCATCGACTACCACCGGGCGCATATCAATGCCATGAAGGAGGCGATGTTCGAGGACGGGGCAGAGGTGATCGGCTACCTCGGCTGGGGGTTAATCGACATTCTCAGCTCCCAGGGCGACATGCGTAAGCGCTACGGCGTGGTCTATGTCAACCGTGAAAACCACGACCTGAAAGACCTGAAGCGCGTGCCGAAGAAGAGCTACGCGTGGTTAAAACAGGTTATCCATACCAACGGACGCGAGATGTAAGCCGTACGCTGCCGGGCCGTTTTTGTGACTGATTGATGGGAACTATCCGCTATGTCTGAAGCAAAAATAACACCGCACATGCAGTCTTTTGTCGATAAGTTTGTTGAGTTCTCGGCGCGCCTGGCAAACCAGGTGCACCTGCGCTCCCTGCGCGACGCCTTCGCCACGGTGATGCCCATTTTCATCCTTGCCGGTCTGGCGGTACTGGTGAACAACGTGGTATTTCCGTGGATTTTTCACGGCGACACGCTCGCGCAGTTTAAGGTGTGGGGCGAGGCGATTATCAACGGCACGCTGAACATCGCCGCGCTGCTGCTGGCCCCGATGATTGCCTGGTCGCTGGCGCGCAACAAAGATTTCGACAATCCGGTCTCGGCAGTGGTTATCGCCGTCAGCAGCTTCATCATCATGATGCCGATGCGCCTGCAGATTACGCCCGTCGGCAGCGACGCCGCGGTGAACGTCACCCAGGTGCTGACGTTCGCCAATATTGGCTCAACCGGGATTTTCGCCGGGGTGCTGATCGGGCTGCTCTCAACGGAAGTCTTTATCGCCATTTCGCGGCTGAAGGCGCTGCACATTTCCCTCGGGGAAAACGTGCCTCCGGCGGTGAGCAAATCCTTTACCGCGCTGATCCCGACCATCCTCACGCTCTCCCTGTTCGCGGTGCTGGCGGCCGTGCTGGCAAACGTGCTGCACACGGACCTGATCCATCTTATTACCACCTTTATCCAGCAGCCGCTGCGGCTGCTCAACACCAGCCTGCCGGGGACGATTTTCATCTACAGCTTCGGTAACTTCCTGTTCACGCTGGGTATTCATCAGTCTGTCGTCAACAGCGTGGTGCTGGAGCCGTTCCTGCTGATCAACACCAACGAGAACATGCTGGCCTTCGCCAACGGTCAGCCCATCCCGCATATCATCAACAACATCTTCGTGCCGACGTTTGGCATGGTGGGCGGCACGGGCAGCACGATCTCGCTGCTGATTGCCATCTTTATCTTCTCCAGACAAAAATCGGCGAAGCAGGTGGCGCGTCTGTCGCTGGCGCCGGGCCTGTTTAACATCAACGAGCCGGTGATTTTTGGCCTGCCGATCGTGTTTAACCTGCCGCTGATGATCCCGTTCGTGCTGCTGCCCGCCATCGGCATTTACTTCGCCTGGCTCTGTACCTCGCTGGGGTTAATGTCGCGCTGCGTGGTGATGATCCCGTGGACCACGCCGCCCATTCTCAGCGCCTGGCTTGCCACGGCGGGGGACTGGCGGGCGGTGGTGGTGCAGTTGGCAATCATCGTATTTGGTGTATTCTTCTACCTGCCTTTCCTCAAGATTGCCGAGAGAGTGGCGTTGAAAAACAGCGGGATAGAAAACTAACTGAAAGGAAGGACG
Source organism: Enterobacter sp. 940_PEND (assembly GCF_001059415.1). Taxonomy (NCBI): domain Bacteria; kingdom Pseudomonadati; phylum Pseudomonadota; class Gammaproteobacteria; order Enterobacterales; family Enterobacteriaceae; genus Enterobacter; species Enterobacter sp. 940_PEND. The sequence continues at coordinate 234,826 of NZ_JUMS01000123.1, read as the reverse complement.
ATGGCGGCGAAGTACATCACCATAGCGCGGGAAATTAAGAAACGCATTATCAGCCAGCAGTACGCCGCCAATGAACCGCTGCCGGACCAGTTTGCGCTGGCGGCGGAGTTCAGCACCAGCCGGATGACCATTCAGCAGGCGATGCGCCAGCTGATCGTCGAAGGTCTGGTCTATACCCGCCAGGGGCAGGGCACGTTCATCCGTAAAAACTTCCTTCAGCTCTCGCAGTGGGATCTCTCCGGCAGCGACTACTTTGGTGCGACCAAAACCTGGGAACATCTGGGCAAGGTGACCAGCCGGGTGGTGCATTTCGAGCTGCGCTTCCCGAACGAAAAAGAGCAGGCGTCGCTGATGATTAACGCCGATGCGCCGATCTATGACTTCATTCGACTCCGCCTGCTGAACGGCGAACCGATGTCGCTGGATTCCACGGTGATGCCGATGAATCTGGTGCCGGGCCTGACGAAAAACCATCTTGAAGGTTCGGTGTTTCAGTACGTGCAGGAGACGCTGGGGCTGAAAATTATGGGGTCGTATCGGGTGGTGCGGGCGCTTAAGCCCAACGCGCTGGACAGGGAGCATCTGGTCTGCGAGCAGACCGATCCCGTACTGGAGGTGGAGCAGGTCATTTATCTGGAGGACGGCACGCCGCTGGAGTATGCCCACTGCCACTATCGGTACGACCACGGCGGGATCGTGATCGTGAATAACGGATAAAAAAAAGCGGGCAACGAGGCCCGCTTTTTTAATGCTTCGCTATCAGTTCAAACGCACCGGCATACCGGAGCGGTTCTGCACGGCCTGGTCAACAATCGCCGTTTCTACGTCTGGCTGAGAAGTCACCGCCTGCACCGCGCTGTTCAGCGTAACAGGGACGATTTCATTGTTGTTGATCTGGTCTTCGCTGGTGGACAGCGGGTTGTGCACTTCGATGTAGCGGCTGCCGTCTGGCTCAGAGGTCGCTTTCACCGGTTCGTTGATGAACTGCACGCGCGTACCGACCGGCACGTTTTCGAACAGGAACTTGATGTCGTCGTTACGCAGACGCACGCAGCCGTGGCTTACGCGCAGGCCGATACCGAAGTTGGCGTTGGTACCGTGGATAGCGTACAGGCGGCCAATGTACAGCGCGTACAGACCCATTGGGTTATCCGGGCCTGCCGGTACAACGGCTGGCAGCGGTTCGCCCGCAGCGATGTATTCCGCGTGCATTTTGGCAGTCGGCGTCCAGGTTGGGCCCGCTTTCTTACGCTCAACTTTGGTGGTCCAGTTCATTGGGGTGTCTTTACCCAGCTGGCCGATACCGATTGGCAGCACGATAACGGTGTTGGTGCCCTTCGGGTAGTAATACAGACGCATTTCGGCGCTGTTAATCACGATACCTTCATGAACGGTATCCGGCAGGATCAGCTGCTGAGGAATATTCAGCACGGTACCCGCTTTCGGCAGATACGGGTCAACGCCCGGGTTCGCTTCCAGCATGTTAGACAGGCCCAGCTGGTACTGCGCAGCGAAATACTCCAGCGGCTGAGAGTTACCTTCTGGTACCGTCACAACCTGGTTCTGGCCTACCAGACGGCTACCGTCTGTTGGCAGGGGATACGTCACCGCAGACGCGGTCTTACAAAAACCTACTACGGCTAACGCCGCCGCTAAAAGCGTTGTTAATTTCATGTTCATGTTGTGCGAGGTATCTAAGCCATTCTGGCGATGAGTTGATAAGTCTGAATCTGTGATGGGAGCGCATTATATGTGCATTCCCGCTCACTGGGAATTCAGATGTGTACGAAATCACATTTTTTTCGATTTTGTTAAAGTTTAGTGGATTGCCGCAACACAGGATCTCAATTCGGAATTGTGGCATAATGCCGTGTTTATCACACTTTTCGCAGGAATCTCCCCGTGTTAGTTACCAGCAACGTCACTATGCAGTTTGGCAGTAAGCCGCTGTTCGAAAACATTTCCGTCAAATTTGGCGGCGGCAACCGTTACGGCCTGATTGGTGCCAACGGTAGCGGAAAATCCACCTTTATGAAGATCCTCGGCGGTGACCTGGAGCCGACGCTCGGCAACGTATCGCTCGACCCTAACGAGCGTATCGGTAAGCTGCGTCAGGATCAGTTCGCCTTCGAAGAGTTCACCGTGCTCGACACCGTGATCATGGGGCATGGGGAACTGTGGGAAGTGAAGCAGGAGCGCGATCGCATCTACGCGCTGGCCGAAATGAGCGAAGAAGATGGCTATAAAGTGGCCGATCTGGAAACGCAGTACGGTGAGATGGACGGTTACTCTGCAGAAGCGCGCGCGGGTGAGCTGCTGCTTGGCGTGGGTATTCCTGTCGAACAACATTACGGCCCGATGAGCGAAGTGGCGCCAGGCTGGAAGCTGCGCGTGCTGCTGGCACAGGCGCTGTTCTCTAACCCGGACATCCTGCTGCTCGACGAACCGACGAACAACCTGGACATCGACACCATCCGCTGGCTGGAGCAGACGCTGAACGATCGCGACAGCACCATGATCATCATTTCGCACGACCGTCACTTCCTGAACATGGTCTGTACGCACATGGCGGATCTGGACTACGGCGAGCTGCGCGTTTACCCGGGCAACTATGACGAGTACATGACGGCGGCTACCCAGGCGCGTGAACGTCTGCTGGCGGATAACGCCAAGAAGAAAGCGCAGATTGCTGACCTGCAGTCCTTCGTCAGCCGCTTTAGCGCCAACGCCTCTAAGTCGCGTCAGGCGACCTCGCGCGCGCGTCAGATCGACAAAATCAAGCTGGAAGAGGTTAAAGCCTCCAGCCGTCAGAACCCGTTCATCCGCTTCGAGCAGGACAAGAAGCTGTTCCGTAACGCGCTGGAAGTGGAAGCCCTTACCAAAGGCTTCGATGAAGGCCCGCTGTTTAAAAACTTCAACCTGCTGCTGGAAGTGGGCGAGAAGATTGCCATCCTCGGTGCCAACGGCGTGGGTAAATCCACCATGCTGAAAACCCTGGTCGGCGAACTGCAGCCGGACAACGGCACCGTGAAGTGGTCTGAAAACGCGCAGATTGGCTACTACGCGCAGGACCATGAATACGAGTTCGAAAATGACCTGACCGTCTTTGACTGGATGAGCCAGTGGAAGCAGGAAGGCGACGACGAGCAGGCGGTACGCAGCATTCTGGGTCGTCTGCTGTTCAGCCAGGACGACATCAAAAAGCCGGCTAAGGTGCTCTCCGGTGGTGAGAAGGGCCGCATGCTGTTCGGCAAGCTGATGATGGAAAAACCAAACATCCTGGTGATGGACGAACCGACTAACCACCTGGACATGGAATCCATCGAATCCCTGAACATGGCGCTGGAGATGTATCAGGGGACCCTGATCTTCGTCTCTCACGACCGTGAGTTCGTCAGCTCGCTGGCGACCCGCGTGATCGAAATTACGCCAGAGCGCGTGGTGGACTTCACCGGTAACTATGAAGATTACCTGCGCAGTAAAGGTATCGACGGCTAATTTCCCGTCGTCTTTCACGCTGCAGATGCGTTGGCTTCACCTGTTCACCCCGGTCACTTACTTATGTAAGCTCCCGGGGATTCACAGGTTTGCCGCCTTCCTGCAGCGCGAAATACTTAGGGAAAGGGGGCGTGCCTTTATTCCCTCTCCCTGTGGGAGAGGGTCAGGGTGAGGGCATCAGGCCGTACTAGATCACCCACTCGCCCCCTTCAACCCCGTTCACCAGCAGCGTACGTTTTTCCCCTACAGGCAGCGACACCTTAAGCGATTTCCACGCCGGACGATAATCCCCGCGCGCGTTAACCTTCAGGTTGATGGTTGCGCCGTCGCACACCATTTCCCACTCCACCCACAGCGCATTGCCGTTCTGGTAGCCCCAGCTTTCGCCGTCGTCTTCAAACAGCATTCCGGAGGTTGTCCCGACGCCTTTTACCGGGAACAGCTTCAGCTCGCGTGCCGTATCTTTTTCGGCATTCACATGCGTGATGCGCTCGCTCAGCGGCAGACCGGCTCCCGCACGAACCAGCAGCGGCAGTTTTTCCAGCGGCGCGTCGAGGACGATTGACTGGCCGCCCGCATACCACGCGTGGGTGTAAAAATCATACCAGCCGGTGTCGTTATCCGGCAGCCAGACGCGGCGCTCGCGCTGCCCGGCTTCGACGACGCTGGCCACCAGCAGGTCGCGGCCCAGCAGGAAGTCATCGCACTCCTCAAACGTCTGCGCATCATGCTCGTGGTCGAGGAAGGTCGGGCGCAGCATCGGCTCGTCGTCGGCATGCGCCTGCCAGAGCAGGGTATAGAGGTACGGCAGCAGGCGGTAGCGCAGCTCAACCGCGCCGCGAACGGCTGGCGTGACGCCCGGGTACATCCACGGCTCGTTCACGGTGCGATCGTCATTCCACGAGTGAATGGTAAAGCGCGGGTGCATCACGCCGTTCTGCACCCAGCGCACGAACAGCTCGGCGTCCGGCTTGTCGCCGGAGAAACCGCCGACGTCGTGGCCGACGTTGAACAGGCCGGACAGGCTCATGCCCAGCCCCATGCGGATGTTATAGCGCAGGGTGTCCCAGCTGGTGCGGTTGTCGCCGCTCCAGGTCTGGACGTAGCGCTGCATCCCGGCGCAGCCGGAGCGGGAGATGAGATACGGACGTTTTTCCGGCGCGAAACGCTGCTGCGCTTCCAGCGAGGCGCGCATCATCAGCAGCGGCATCACCGGGCGAATGTGCTTGATGGCGATCACCTTGCCGAAGCCAAAGCAGCGCGCGTCCCCGTCCCACACTTCATATTCGTTGTTGTCGTTCCAGGTAGAGTCGATGCCCATCTCCAGCAGCTGCGTGGTCACGCCGTTCTGCCACCACTGCACCGTCTGCGGGTTGGTAAAGTCGAGGTGCGAGCCTTCGTCATCCCAGAAGCTGGAACGTTCCGGTGCATCGGTTTCTGAATCGCGAATGAACAGGCCGCTCTCCGCCACTTCGTTATAGCGCGGATGGTCCTGCAGCAGGCACGGCTTGATGTTTGCCGCCAGCTTTAGCCCCGCGTCGTGGAACGCCTGGCTCATCACCTTCGGCTGCGGCACCTTGTCATAGTTCCAGTTAAAGACGTAGCGCTTGCCGTTGATGGAGGTATAGCCGGAGGAGAGCTGGAACGAGTCGCACGGAATGGCGTGCTCTTCGCACAGGCGGATGAAGTTCATCAGCTGGTTCTGGGCGTCCGGCGCATCGGTATAGTGCATGGTCGAGCCGCTGTAGCCCAGGCTCCATTTCGGTCCGAACAGCGTTTTCCCGGTCAGGCGCACGAAGGCTTTGGTGACGTCCAGCACGCGCTTGCCGGTAAAGATGTAGTAATCGATATCGCCCGCTTCCGCCTGCCAGCGGCGATAGGCGGTGTGGTAGTTGTCGATTTCGTTACCCAGATCCAGCCAGCAGCTGCTCAGGTTGTCGTAGAACAGGCCGTAGCTGACGTCGTCGCGGCGGGCGATAGTGAACGGAATATGCTTGTAGAGCGGGTCGGTGCTGGCCGCGTTGTACCCCATGGCGTCGAGGTTGCGCATCTCATAGCGCTTGCCGTTGCGCTGCAGATCGCCCGCTTTTTCGCCCAGGCCATAGAAACGCTCGTCCTTGCGGCGGCTGAGGTAGTGCGCCACGCCGTCGCCGTGGGCGTTCAGCAGGTAGGCGCTGGTTGGACGGTCGTTGACCAGCGGCTGCCACTCGCCCGCCTCATTGCGGTAGTGCCACTCCAGCCACAGCGGCTGGTGGACCGTCACGCGCAGCTGTTCGGTTGCCACGGTGAGCGTCTCATCCTGCTGCGTCAGGGTCCAGGCCGGGCAGGAGAAGCCGCTTATATCGTCACGACGGCGGCCTTCCCACGGCACGTCTTTTTCCGGCGCGATGCTCCAGGTGCGGTCCAGCGCCAGCTCGCCTTTGCGTTTGATCAGCACGCGGAACAGGTTCTCTTCCAGCACATACAGGCACAGGCGGTGCTGGTTATCGACCAGCAGTTCCAGATGGTTTGCCGACTGCGTATCAAGGGTCCAGTTTTTCAGGGTTTTCATATGCAATACATCCACTATCAGGCGCGCTTGGCGCGACGTTCAGCAATAAATGTTACCAGGAAGAGAGCGCCAATCAGGTCAAAGAAGCCCATGGCAATAAAGAGCGGGTTAAAGCCGATTTTGTCGGCGGTCACGCCGATTAACAGCGAGAACAGGAAGCTGGCGATCCACGCCGCAGAGCCGCGCATGCCGTTGACGGTCGCCATCTGGCCTTTGTCGAACGACTCAACGACCAGGGCGCTCAGCATGCAGGAGATGATCTGGTGCCCGAAGCCGCCGATGGAAATCAGCACGATGGTGATATACGGGTCGCGGGTAATGGCCACGATGCCCAGCGAGATCATCAGGAACGCGCCCGTCACGGAGCTGGCAACGACCGAGTTAACGCGCGAGCAGCCGAACAGACGGGTGTACAGACGCGTCAGGTAGCCACTCGCCACGCTGCCGAGGTCGGCGGCGAGGAACGGCAGCCAGGCAAACATCGCAATCTGCTTCAGGTCCATGCCGTGCTCTTTGGCGAGGTACAGCGGCACCCAGAAGCTCAGCACCGCCCAGGCCGGTTCCGCCATAAAGGCCGGGATGGCGATCCCGTAGAAGCGTTTGTTTTTCGAGACGGTTTTCAGCGCGGTCAGGAAGGGCAGTTTCACCGCAGGCGGTTCGTTATCCTGCTTGATGAACGCCAGTTCGTCTTTGCTCAGGTTCGGGTGCTGCTCCGGGTTGTGGTAGAACGCCCACCAGAGGATCACCCACAGCAGCGCCAGCACGCCGGTAAACATAAACGCGCCCTGCCAGCCGAACGATGCGTGAGCAAAGTAGATGATAGGCGGAGCCAGCATCGCGCCGATGGAGAAGCCCACGCCAGCCCAGCCGGCGGCAACGGGTCGCTCTGATTTCGGGAACCATTCGCCGATGGTTTTGGCGTTCGCCGGGGTAGCGGCGGCCTCAGAGGCACCCATAAAGAAGCGCAGAATAGCGAGGTGCAGCCAGCTTCCGGCACCCGCGTGGAAGATACACATCAGCGCCCAGATCCCGGCGCAGACCATAAAGCCAATCTTCAGGCCGATGACGTCAATCAGCCAGCCGCACAGGGGCTGGAAAATGGTATAGGCGATCTGGAACGCGCCGACGATCCAGGAGTATTGCTCGGTGGTGATCCCGAGGCTCTCTTTCAGTTCCGGGGCGAGGATCCCGAGTGAGTTTCGGGTGATGTAGTTAACGGTGACGCCAAGTAAGAACAGCACCAGCACGTACCAGCGCAGGTTCTTGATGACGCGACGGGTTTTGCTTGTCGCTACGGTGTTATTGATGTCCTGACTCATTTTACTCTCCACAAGACGGACGGTAAGGGAACGGAGGTTCAGGTGTCACACGGATTTTTATGCCTTTGATTTATATCCGTTTAAACTGCTTAAGTTGGTATACAACTAGTATGGAAGTTGTGTGACAAGTTCACCTTAAGGAAGAAAATGAGTGGGCAAAAGTGGATTTTGTGCAAAATTTCTCATAACTGACGTAAACCCTCTGGCATGATGGCTTTTATGTCAGCTATTACCTGACCAATACGCTATGAAAATTTTTTCATTTCGCAAATGGAGCCAGATCACAAAATGGACAAAAGGCTAAAAATCACCGAAATCGCGGCCCGGACGCAGCTCTCGATCAGCACCGTATCGCGGGTGCTGGCGGGAAAAGCGAATACCAGTGAAAAAGCGCGCGCGAAGGTGCTGGCGTGCGCGCGGGAGCTGGGGGTGATGGACGGCATGGCGGCAGGGCGTCTGCTGCTTAATAGCCTGGTGGTTTTTGCCCCGCAGCGGGCGTTTGACGAACGGTCCGACATTTTTTACTACCGCGTGATCCAGAGCGTGAGTAAAGGCCTGGCGTCCCACGATGTGCGCCTTCGCTACTGCGCGCTGGAGGAGAACGACAGCGACGCCCAGCTGTTTCTGGCACGCATGAACGAAGCGGACACTCAGGCGGCAATCCTTCTTGGCATCGACGATCCCCATATCCACGATCTGGCGGTGGACGTGGGTAAACCCTGCATGCTGATTAACTGCCGCGACCGGCACATGCGTCTGCCTGCCGTCGCGCCGGACCATCGCGCCATCGGCGAGCGGGCGGCGGAGTACCTGTTCGAGATGGGGCACCGCGAGGTGATGAACGTGCTGTGCCTGCGTCGCTACACCATGGAACTGCGCCTGTCGGGGATCCGCGACGCGTGGCAGTCTCACAACCTGAAATTCAACGATAAACGCGATCTGCTGGTGGTGCCCAGCTTCAGCGCGCGCGAAACGGAACAGATGGTCAGCAGCTGGCTCAGTGAAGCGCAGGGGAAGGATTTACCGACCGCGTTTCTGGTCGGCGGCGACTTTATGGCGGCGGGCACCATTAGCGCATTACAAAACCACGGCCTGCGCGTGCCGCAGGACGTGTCGGTGATGAGCATTGATGGCTTTAACCTGGCGGCGATTCAGGATGTTCCATTAACGGCGGTGCACGTTCCGCGCGATGAGCTGGGAACCGAAGCGGTATATATGCTCCAGCAGCGGCTGATGCGCCCGGACGCGCCGGTCGGGACGTTACTGCTTAACGGCACGCTGGCCGTGCGGGAATCGGTACGGCGGATACGTCAGGGGAAACGACGCACCGCCGTGGAGCGGGAAGGGCTGTACGACAGTTAAACCATGCCCAGCGCGCGCTTGCCGTGGATGTTGAGATCGTTCACGGTAAAGCGGTTCTGCCAGCTTTTTTCATAATCCTCGCGCGGGAAGTCTCCCGGCGACGCGCCGGTTTCCAGCGCTTCCTTGACCTTCTTAGCGTAGGCGAGGTTTTTCTCGCACATCGGCGCGGCAGGGATGTACATCACGTTGCCCCAGCCCTGCTGATTTTCCACCGGCGCCACGGAGTGGATCACATCGCAGTGCCACCACACGGAATCACCCGCCTCGAGTGCCGGTATGCTGCTTAATGCCTCGATCAGCAGCGGGTGCCACTTCTCGGAAACCGGCAGCACGCGCCCCGGCGCTACGCCGCACAGCTCGTCTTCCGGCACGTCGTCCAGCAGCGGCCGCAGCAGAATGTAGGCCATCGCTTCCGGGATCGGCACCACGTGCAGCAGCCCCTGACCTGGGATCATGTCCGACAGCGCCGTCCAGCCCTGGAAGGTCCGGAATACCGAGCATTTGGTGGTGTTATCGACGGTGTACTCTTCCACTTCGGTACGGTGCGCGGCGTTCCACGGATCGTACTTGTCGACATTGCCGTCAAACACGCGGGCAAAGACCTGCTGATAGGCTGGCAGCAGCCAGCGCTCCAGCGCGCCGGAGTCGGTATGCGCCCCAAGCCCTTTCGAGGTCGTTCCCGGCGGGCGGCGGCGGATACGGTCCGGGTAAATCACGCTCACGTCCGGGTTGAACCACTGCTTGCCGTTGCTCTCGAATGTCCATAAACGGTTCAGGAACGACTGCACCTGCGCCATCTCTTCGCTCTGGCGCGCCTGCATTTGCGCCTGAGACCAGTAAATCGGGTAAATCTCCGGACGAGAGGCCGTCAGGGTGCCGAAGAAGTTATCGCCCGGGCCTTTGTAGACCTCATCAAACTTATTCAGATCGAGGTAGTCGAGCATCGACTGATCCCACGCCAGCGCCTGCTCGCGCGGGAAATGACCTTTAATCACCGCGCAGCCGCGGCGTTTAACGGCCTCGCGCTGTGCGTCGGTAATCGTGCCGTTTTTCACATCCGCAAACGGAATCACCGGCCAGACGGATTCGCCTTTGTTCTTAAGCGCGTTGATTTCCGCCACGCGGGTGGCAATTTTGTCGCTGAGCTTATTAAACACCGCCTGCACGTCGCCGATCTGCGCGCGCAGCTCACGTTTTAACTGACGGATTGCCGCTTTGTGGTCCGCTGGTAAGGTTTCACTGGTAAAGGTCATAACTGCCTCGCATCTTTCATTCGAAAGTAAAAATGTCTACAAGTGATACTTTAAGTTAAAAATAAGTTAATGCAAGTTTAAAAACTTGACGCAAGCCACAGGTCGGAAAAAGAGTGAGAGGCCGGAGCGACGCTCCGGCGAGGAAAGGATCAGAGATCGAACGGGGAATGGTTGTCGAGCACGGCCTGAATGACGTTCAGCGCGCCCTGATGGTTGTTGTCGTCTGTGCCGTAGCGGCTGATTTCTTTGATGCTCTCTGCCGCGTTGCCCATCGCAAAGGAATATTTCACCAGCTTCAGCATCTCGGCATCGTTGCCGCTGTCCCCAATGGCCACGCACTCCTGCGGGGAGATTTTCCAGCGTTTCAGCAGACGACTGATGCCGTTGGCCTTGTGGAGGCCGGGGATAATCAAATCGACAAAACCAAAGCCGCTGGTGACCGGCTTCATAATGCCGTCCAGGGAGACGTGCAGTTTATCCACCAGATTAGGGATATCGCTGTCCGGCAGGTTCAGGGAGAACTTAAACAGTACGTCGTCAATTTCGCGGTAATCGCTGATGCGCTTTAAGCGGTGATAGTGCTTTGACATCAGCGCCACGAACGCGTCCGGGGCTTTATCGCTCACATACGCGCTCTCCAGCCCGCAGGCCACAAAGTTCAGCCCTTTATCTTTCAGCAGCTCGCCAATCACGATTTGCGATTCATGCCGCGTCAGCTCGCCGTGGAAAATCTGTTCGCCGCGATCGAACACCAGCGCGCCGTTTTCCGCGACGAAGGAGATCCGATCTGTGAGCTCCGGAAAGAAGGAGATGAGCTGGTAATACTGATTGCCGCTGGCGACAACGAATTCAATGTCGCGGGCTTTAAGCTGTTCAAACTGTGCCTGGAAGCGGTCACGATCGTACTGCTTGGCATCATCAAGGAAAGTTCCGTCCATATCGGTGACGATAACTTTAACGGTCATACTGTGCTCCTGGGTCACTGCGTTTTGAAACATTCTAATAACAAGGTGACGGGGAGCACAAATTTAATTTCATTCGAAAGTAAAAGCAAAACGGCAACCGAGGTTGCCGTTTTTAGTGTTTTCTCCCTCTCCCACGGGGAGAGGGAGAGGGCCGGGGTGAGGGCATCAGCGTGCGCATATCCCCTCACCATCAAGAGTGATGGGATATGCCGTTACAGCGTATGCTCAGTACGGGCGATAATATCGTCCTGCGCATCCGGCGACAGGGCGGTGAAGAACGCCGAGTAGCCCGCGACGCGCACCACGAGATCGCGATACTGGTCAGGATGTTTCTTCGCTTCCAGCAGCGTTTCGCGCGAGACGATGTTGTACTGAATATGCCAGCCCTTATGCACCTCGAAGAAGGTGCGCAGCAGCACCATCAGCTTCTGGCGATCGCTGTCGTTTTCCAGCGTCGACGGGTTCAGCTTCTGGTTAAGCAGCACGCCGCCGAGAATCGCTTCCGTCGGCAGTTTACCCACCGAGCCAATTACCGCCGTCGGGCCGAGGTGGTCCGTACCGGAAGCCGGGCTTGCTCCTTCCGCCAGCGGGGTGTGCGCCTTACGTCCGTCCGGCGTGGCCATCGTTGCCGCGCCAAACGGCACGTTTGCGGAGATGGAAGAGGTGCCCGCGTAGTAGTTACCGCCAATCGGGCCGCGGCCGTGGCGCGGGTTGTGGTACTGCTTAAGCTCTTCGATGTAGGTCTGATAGGCGCGCGTCAGCAGCATGTCCACGCTGTCGTCGTCGTTGCCGTACTTCGGCGCGCCGTTGATCAGGCGCTGACGCAGCTGCTCGTGGGTCAGCCCGTCGAAGTCATCCGCCAGCGCCGCCGCCAGCTGCTGCTGACCAATAGTGCCCTGTTCGAACACCAGCTTCTTCACCGCCGCCAGGCTGTTGCCGAGGTTGGCGATGCCCACCTGCAGGCCGGAGACCCAGTCGTACTTCGCGCCGCCCTGCTTGATGCTTTTCGCGCGTTCGATGCAGTCGTCCACCAGCGCCGAGCAGAGAATATCGTGGACGTTCTCTTCCAGCATGGTGTCCACCACGTACTCAATCTCGATGGACTTGCGGGTGTAGTAGCGGATCTGGCTATCCCACGCCGCCATCACTTCGTCGAAGTTGTCGAAGTTACCAGCGGAGAGCGCTTTTTCCTGCGGCAGGAACACCTTGCCGCTGGTGGCGTCGCGGCCGCCTTCCAGCGCGGCCAGCATCACGCGGGCGAAGTTGATAAAGCTCATGCCGGTACAGCGGTAGCCCCACTTGCCGCCCACCGCGGTTTCGATGCAGCCGATGGCCGCGTAGTCGTAGGCGTCGTCTCGTTCAACGCCGAGCTTAATGAATTCCGGAATGACGATTTCATCGTTGTTGAACGCGGGCATGCCGAAGCCGCAGCGGATCACCTGCACGCAGGCGTCGAGGAAGTCGTTGCTCATGCCCGCGTGGTAGCGCACGCTCAGGTTCGGCTGGGTGGAGCGCAGGCGACCGCAGGATTCCAGAATCGCGTACGAGAGCGGGTTCACCGCGTCCATCGGCTCGCCGTTGACCAGCTTCTGGCCGCCGATGGTTACGTTCTGGTACAGCGGGCTACCGGCGGAAGCTTTCGAGTGCGAGCCGGAGCGGATTTTGTTCACTTCCAGCAGCTTCAGCCAGCAGCTGTGCAGCAGCTCGATAGCGTGTTCGCGGTCCAGGCTCTGATTCAGCTCCACGTCGCGGCGGTAGTACGGATAGAGATACTGGTCCATACGCGCGAAGGAGACGGAATGGCCGTTGGACTCAATCTGCAGGATCAGCTGAATGAAGTAGCACAGCTGCAGCGCCTGCCAGAAGGTTTTTGGCGGCTCGTGGGCAATGATGTCGCAGTTTTCCGCCATCGCCAGCAGCTCGTCGCGGCGGCTTTCGCGGGTTTCTGTAGATGCCATCTCGCGCGCCAGGTCGGCGAAGCGTTTGATGTGCAGGCTTACCGCTTCCAGCACGATATCAATCGCCTTCAGGAACTGCTCACCGTGCAGGTCTTCCAGCACCGTCAGGTTGATGCGCGAGCGGCGCTCGGCCACTTTGGCGCGCAGGCCGTCGAGGCCTTTCTCCAGCACCAGCGGGAAGTTCACCGCCAGGTGCGCGTCGCCGGAAGTCATGTTGCCTTCGGCTTTGATAATGCCGGTTTCCAGCAGGCCTTTCTGCTCGTCGGTGAACATGCCGTAGCAGCGGTCCTGCACCGTCTGGCCGCGCCACCACGGGCAGATGTCGTGCAGCACGCGCTTGTTCTCTTCGCTCACCGCAAAGCCCGCGCCCGGGCGGTCCGCCAGATCGTCGATCTCTTTCTCAATCCAGGAGACGGTGTATTCCGGGAAAATCGGCGCGGCGCGCACTTCGCTTGCCTGGTTGCCGATAATTAGCTCATCGTGTTTGATCCAGATGGTGCGCTCGGCCAGGTGATGCGCCAGCGCGAGGGCGCGGCGCACCGGGATCGGCTTGTCCATGTGCTGCTGGTACATTTCGGTGTAATGCTGCGCGCGCTCGGTACAGACCGGCGGCTTGACGATATGCACCAGGGCCGTTTTGTGCGCCTTAATGCGCTCGCTGAGGGTGTTCAGATTCAGGGTCGTCATAGGTTTATCCTCGTAAGGTCGCGGTTAACCCTTTCTGGCAGGCGTACTGCTGCGCGAAGTCCAGCAGGGCAGGGTTATCCAGCGGTTTGTCAGGGGCAGAGTAGGGTTGGCCGAGCAGGGTGTATTTGTTCATGCCCAGCGTGTGATACGGCAGAAAATGAATATCGTCGACGCCGAGCTCGTCGGCAGCGAAGTTGGTAATGGCGGTAACAGACGCTTCGTCAGCGTTAAAGCCCTGGATCAGCGGCACGCGAATGGTGATTTTTTTCCCGGCGGCGGCAAGGCGCTTCAGGTTGTCCAGGATTCGCTTAGCCGAACCGTCCGTCCACTGTTTGAACACCTCACCGTCGACGTGCTTCAGGTCGGCGAGGAACAGAGCGACGTAGGGTAATGACGGCTCGATGTAATGCCACGGCACGTGGAGGCAGGTTTCCACGGCAGTGTGGATCCCCTGTTCGTGGCTGGCTTTAAACAGGGCCTGTGCCAGCTCGGGGTTCATAAACGGCTCGCCGCCGGACAGGGTGATCCCGCCGCCGCTGCGGTCGTAAAAGGGCTTGTCACGCAGTACGGTCGCCATGATCTCCGCGACCTGCTGTTCTTCACCGCAGACGGTCAGCGCCTGCGTCGGGCAGCAGTTAGTAATGGCGTTGAGCGCGGCTTCATCAAGCTTCTCGCGGTGGATAACCAGGCCATTCAGCGCGCGTTCGATGCAGCCCGGCGCCGCCTGCTGGCACAGGTCGCAGCCGTCCAGGCACAGGCGCGCGTCAAACAGCACGTCCCGGCTGCGGGAGCGGCTTTCCGGGTTCTGACACCAGCGACAGCCCAGCGAGCAGCCTTTCAGGAACACCACGGTTCGAATACCGGGGCCGTCGTGGGTAGAGTAACGCTGAATATTGAAGATCATGATTTCGCCTCTCGTATTGCATATGAAGATTAAATGACTTTCGAATGAAAGTTATCTTGATGCAGGTCAACTCTTGAGCAGGTTTTGTCGTGATAGGGTAAGTGCAGGCTAATTTTGAGGGTGACATCATGGAACTTTATCTCGACACATCTGACGTTGCGGCAGTCAAAAAGCTGGCGCGTATCTTCCCGCTGGCGGGCGTGACCACCAACCCAAGCATTGTGGCGGCAGGTAAAACGCCGCTTGACGAGCTGCTGCCTGCGCTGCACGACGCGCTGGGCGGTAAAGGCCGTCTGTTCGCCCAGGTGATGGCTACCACCGCCGAAGGGATGGTGGAGGACGCGCTTAAGCTGCGCGCCATCATTAACGACCTGGTAGTAAAAGTGCCGGTGACCGCCGAAGGGCTGGCGGCGATCAAGATGCTGAAAGCGGAAGGGATCCCGACGCTGGGTACGGCGGTTTACGGTGCTGCGCAGGGGATGCTCTCCGCGCTGGCGGGTGCAGAGTATGTGGCGCCTTACGTTAACCGCGTGGACGCGCAGGGCGGGGACGGGATCCAGACCGTGGTTGAACTGCAGCAGCTGCTGACGCTGCACGCCCCGCAGTCAAAGGTGCTGGCCGCGAGCTTCAAAACGCCGCGTCAGGCGCTGGACTGCCTGCTGGCAGGCTGCGCGTCAATCACGCTGCCGCTGGACGTGGCGCAGCAGTTTATGACTTCCCCTGCGGTGGATGCGGCGATTGTGAAGTTTGAGCAGGACTGGCAGGGGGCGTTTGGACGGACGTCGATCTGATGCTGTTGCCGGGTGGCGCTAGCGCTAACCCGGCCTACGATTTTCTCCCTCTCCCTGTGGGAGAGGGCCGGGGTGATGGCATCAGGCCGCAACAGGGTTTAACCTCCGCAAACCTCACACCCCGGGTTACGCATCAGCTTCATCTCGCGGAACTGGCAGGTCATCGCGTCATACATCACGATTTTCCCCGCCGCAGTTGTGCCGTAGCGCGCCAGCACTTTGATTGCTTCCATCGCCTGCAGGGAGCCAATCACGCCGACCAAGGGTGCCATCACGCCCGCCTCAACGCAGGTCAGCGCGTTCTCGCCGAACAGGCGGCTCAGGCAGCGGTAGCAGGGTTCACCTTCCGCGTACGTGAAGACGCTGATTTGCCCCTCCATGCGGATCGCCGCGCCGGAGACCAGCGGGATTTTGTGGGCAAAACAGCCTGCGTTCAGCTGGTTACGGACGGTGACGTTATCGGTGCAGTCCAGCACCAGGTCATGCTGCGCAATCTGCGCCGACAGCGCGCCGTTATCCAGCATCGCGTCAATCAGGGTGAACTGAACGTTGGGGTTGATGCGCGCCAGCGCCGAGCGGGCAGAGTCCACTTTCGGCTGACCAACCGTCGCGTCGCTGTGCAGCGTCTGGCGCTGGAGATTTGACACCGACACGGTATCGAAATCCAGCAGCGTCATCCTGCCTACGCCCGCCGCCGCAAGATACTGCGCGGCGGCGCAGCCAAGACCGCCGAGCCCAACAACCAGCACGCTTGCTGCCTTAAGCGCTTCCTGGCCTTCGAAATCAAACCCGCGCAGCACAATCTGGCGGTTGTAGCGCATCATCTCCGGGTCGCTCAGCTCCACCGTCATGTCAGCCTCCGAACAGGTGGTTAAAACGCTCGATCTCAACCCACTCGCCTGCTTCCACATTGCCGCGCTCGCGCTCCAGGACGATAAAGCAGTTGCCCTGGCTGAAGGAGCTGAAAATGTGTGAGCCCTGGTGCCCGGTGGTGCTCACTTCCAGCTCGCCGTCCGCGTTGCGCACCAGAATGCCGCGCTGGAAATCGAGACGGCCCGGCGATTTTTTCAGGCGCGTGGCGGCGCGCACGCGCTGGCGTTCAGGCAGCGGGCTGGCGCTGTTGCCTGAAAGCTTCGCCAGCAGCGGGATCACCAGCTGGTAGAAGGTGAGTGCCGCCGAGACCGGATTACCCGGCAGGCCGCAGAACCAGCCGTGCGTGAGCTTGCCAAACGCGAACGGTTTGCCCGGCTTGATGGCCAGCTTCCAGAAGGCGATTTCCCCCAGCTCTTCAAGGATGGTTTTGGTGTAATCCGCTTCGCCCACGGAGACGCCGCCAGAGCTGATAACCACGTCGGCGGCGTTATCCGCCTCGATAAACGCGGCGCGCAGTTTTTCCGGATCGTCAGGAATAATGCCGAGGTTAATCACCTCGCAGCCCAGCTGCTCCAGCATCAGGTGTACCGCCAGGCGGTTGGTGTCGTAAATCTGACCGTCCTGCAGCGGCTGGCCCGGAAGCTGCAGCTCGTCACCGGTGGAGAAAACGGCAACGCGCACTTTACGGATCACGTCGATTTCAGCCACGCCGAGCGACGCCAGCACCGGCAGCTCACCTGCCGTCAGCTTCTGCCCGGCAGAAAAGACCGTCGCACCAAGGGTGATATCTTCGCCCGTGCGGCGGATGTTCTGGCCCGCTTTAACGTTCGCGGTAAAACGCACGCCGCCGTCGGTCTGTTCTGTCTCTTCCTGCATCACCACGGCGTCACAGCCGGCCGGAACCGGCGCACCGGTCATGATGCGCACGCAGGTGCCCGCAGGCCATTCACCGCTAAACGGCTGGCCCGCAAAGGCTTTACCCGCCACCGGCAGGGCGTTACCCGCCTGGAGATCCGCCAGGCGTACCGCGTAACCGTCCATCGCGGAATTATCAAACCCCGGCACGTTGAGCGGAGAGACGATATCGCGCGCGGCAATACGGCCAAAACAGCGCACGAGGGGCAGCGTCTCAACGTCATGCAGCGGGGAAACTCGGTCAAGCATCTGCGTGAGTGCCGTCTCAAGCGGCATCAGTCCGGCGGTAAAATCCATGGTGGGCTCCTGCGGAGTAACAACGAAAGCGCTCATTATGGCAGAAAAGTGCGGCTAACTGTATGACCCGATGGGTGTACGCTTTACATCACAGTTACGTCTTTCTATATTCAAAAATCATCTGAAGTTTCATCGACGATAATGATATTTATAGAAAAAACCGCAAATCAGGCTAACGGGTGATGCGAATGGTTAATGCGGTAATCGCAATTCATGGTGGCGCCGGGGCAATCACCCGAGCACAGCTCAGTCCCGAGCAGGAAAAGCGCTATATCGACGCGCTGTACGCCATTGTGGAAACGGGCCAGAGAATGCTGGAAGCGGGCGAAAGCGCGCTGGACGTGGTCACCGAGGCGGTGCGCCTGCTGGAAGAGTGCCCGTTATTTAATGCGGGGATCGGTTCGGTCTTTACCCGGGATGAAACGCACGAGCTGGATGCCTGCGTGATGGACGGCGTCACCCTGAAAGCGGGCGCCGTGGCGGGCGTGAGCCATCTGCGCAATCCGGTGCTGGCGGCGCGTCTGGTGATGGAGGCGAGTCCGCACGTCCTGCTGACGGGGGCCGGGGCGGAGGCGTTTGCCTTCGAGCACGGGATTGAACCGGTATCGCCGGATCTGTTTTCCACGGAGGAGCGCTACCAGCAGCTGCTGGAGGCCCGTTCGGCGGGCATGACGCAGCTTGACCATACAGCGCCGCTGGATGAAACCACCAAAATGGGCACGGTCGGCGCGGTGGCGCTGGATAAGGCCGGAAACCTCGCGGCGGCGACGTCAACGGGTGGGATGACCAACAAGCTGCCCGGGCGCGTCGGCGATAGCCCGCTGCCGGGCGCCGGCTGCTACGCCAATAACGCGACGGCGGCGGTGTCGTGTACCGGAACCGGGGAAGTGTTTATCCGCGCCCTTGCGGCCTATGACATTACCGCGCTGATGGATTACGGCGGCTTAAGCCTGAGCGAGGCCTGCGAGCGCGTGGTGATGGAAAAACTACCTGCCCTGGGCGGCGTCGGCGGACTCATTGCGGTGGATCGTGAGGGCAACGTGGCCCTGCCGTTCAACAGCGAAGGCATGTATCGCGCCTGGGGTTATGCCGGTGATGAACCGAGCACGGGCATCTATCGTGAATAAGGGGGCAGCGCGTGCCGCACAGTGAAGAACTGGACAACCGCGAAGTGCTGGCTGTCCATCAGCTCAATATTGCGTTTCAGGAAGAGCGGCAGTTCATCCCCGCAGTACAGAATTTATCGTTCACGCTCAGGCGAGGCGAGACGCTGGCGATTGTTGGCGAGTCCGGCTCCGGTAAATCGGTCACCGCGCTGGCGCTGATGCGCCTGCTGGAACAGACGGGCGGGCAAATCAGCAGCGAGAAAATGCTCCTGCGCCGCCGCAACCGTCAGGTCATTGATTTAAACGAGCTGAGCGGCGCGCAGATGCAGGACGTGCGCGGGGCGGATATTGCGATGATCTTCCAGGAGCCGATGACCTCCCTGAACCCGGTTTTCCCGGTCGGGGAACAAATCGCCGAGTCCATCCGCCTGCATCAGGGGCTGAGCGGCGATGAAGCGCTCAAAGAGGCCCGGCGGATGCTGGAGCTGGTGCGCATTCCGGAGGCGCAGGCCATTCTGGGTCGCTACCCGCATCAGCTTTCCGGCGGCATGCGTCAGCGGGTGATGATTGCCATGGCGCTCTCGTGCCGTCCGGCGGTGCTGATTGCCGATGAACCGACGACGGCGCTGGACGTGACGATTCAGGCGCAGATCCTGCAGCTCATCAAAGTGCTGCAGCAGGAGATGGAGATGGGGGTGATTTTCATCACCCACGATATGGGCGTAGTCGCCGATATCGCCGATCGGGTGCTGGTGATGCACAAAGGCAGCGCGGTGGAAACCGGCCCGGTCGAGCAGATTTTTCATGCGCCCATGCATCCTTACACCAAAGCGCTGCTGGCGGCGGTTCCGCGCCTGGGGGCGATGAACGGCAGCGATTTGCCGCGCCGCTTCCCCCTGATTTCTCTTGAGGCGTCTGAGCAGCAGGAGGATGAGCGCGAGCAGGACACCGTGGTGCCGGGCAAGCCCATTCTGGAAGTGCGCGATCTGGTCACCCGTTTTCCGCTGCGCAGCGGCATACTGAACCGCGTTAAGCGCGAAGTGCACGCGGTGGAAAACGTCAGCTTCGATCTCTGGCCGGGCGAAACGCTGGCGCTGGTGGGGGAGTCCGGCTGCGGTAAATCCACCACCGGGCGCGCGTTGCTCCGTCTGGTGGAATCCCAGGAAGGCAGCATCACCTTTAACGGCGAGCGCATTGATACCCTTCCGGACAGCAGGCTGCAGGCGGTGCGGCGGGATATTCAGTTTATTTTCCAGGATCCGTACGCCTCCCTCGATCCGCGCCATACGGTGGGGTATTCGATCATGGAGCCGCTGCGGGTGCATAACTTGCTCGACGGCGAAGCGGCCCAGCGCCGCGTGGCCTGGCTGCTGGAGCGCGTCGGCCTGAAGCCGGAGCACGCCTGGCGTTATCCGCACGAGTTTTCCGGCGGACAGCGACAGCGTATCTGCATCGCCCGCGCGCTGGCGCTGAACCCGAAAGTGGTGATTGCCGATGAGTCCGTCTCGGCGCTGGATGTCTCTATCCGGGCGCAAATCATCAACTTACTGCTGGATTTACAGCGGGATATGGGCATTGCCTTCCTGTTTATCTCGCACGATATGGCGGTGGTCGAGCGCATCAGCCATCGCGTGGCGGTGATGTTTATGGGGCAGATCGTGGAGATTGGTCCGCGAAGGGCGGTGTTTGAAAACCCGCAGCATCCGTACACCCGCAAGCTTATCGCGGCGGTCCCGGTAGCCGATCCCGCGCATCGTCACGGCCAGCGCGTGCTGCTGCAGGATGAAATGCCGAGCAATATTCATAAACGCGGCGAGGCCGTGGAGCGCGTGACGCTGCGCGAGGTCGAGCCGGGTCATTTCGTCGCTCCCCCGCGTCAGGACAACGCTTTTTCGCGGTTATAACTTACAACAGGCAGGAGAACACAATGGTTACATTTGTAGCGCGTAGATGGTTGTTAGCCGCGAGCGTGACGGCAGCCCTGGCCGCTGCCCCCGCGTTCGCTGCCAAAGACGTGGTGGTTGCCGTCGGCTCGAATTTCACCACGCTCGATCCGTATGACGCTAACGACACGCTCTCTCAGGCGGTGGCGAAATCGTTCTATCAGGGCCTGTTTGGCCTCGATAAAGAGATGAAGCTCAAAAACGTGCTGGCGGAGGGGTACACCGTATCCGAGGACGGGCTGGTGTATACCATCAAGCTCAGAACCGGCGTGAAGTTCCAGGACGGGACAGACTTCAATGCGGAGGCGGTCAAGGTAAACCTCGACCGCGCCAGCAATCCTGAAAACAGCCTCAAGCGTTATAACCTCTATAAAAACATCGCCAAAACCGAGGTGGTTGACCCGACGACGGTAAAAATCACCCTGAAAGAGCCGTTCTCCGCGTTTATCAATATTCTGGCGCATCCGGCGACGGCGATGATTTCCCCTGCCGCGCTGAAGAAATACGGCAAGGAGATTGGCTTCCACCCGGTAGGTACCGGTCCGTACGAGCTGGTCACCTGGAACCAGACCGATTTTGTGAAGGTGAAGAAATTCGCCGGATACTGGCAGCAGGGGCTGCCGAAGCTCGACACCATCACCTGGCGGCCGGTGGTGGACAACAACACCCGCGCGGCGATGCTGCAAACCGGCGAGGCGCAGTTTGCCTTCCCGATCCCGTATGAGCAGGCCGCCATTTTGCAGAAAAACAGCAAGCTGGAGCTGGTCGCCAGCCCGTCGATCATGCAGCGCTACATCAGCATGAACGTCACGCAAAAGCCGTTCGATAACCCGAAGGTGCGTGAAGCCATCAACTACGCCATTAACCGTCAGGCGCTGGTGAAGGTCGCCTTTGCCGGATATGCCACTCCGGCCGCCGGCGTGCTGCCGCCGGCGATCGTCTATGCGCAAAGCTATCAGCCGTGGCCGTACGATCCGGCTAAAGCGCGCGAGCTGCTGAAAGAGGCGGGCTTCCCGAACGGTTTCAGCACCACGCTGTGGTCCTCGCATAATCACAGTACCGCCCAGAAGGTGCTGCAGTTTACCCAACAGCAGCTGGCGCAGGTGGGTATCAAGGTACAGGTGACCGCGATGGATGCCGGACAGCGTGCGGCAGAAGTGGAGGGGAAAGGGCAAAAAGAGAGCGGCGTGCGGATGTTCTACACCGGCTGGTCAGCCTCGACCGGTGAAGCCGACTGGGCGCTGTCGCCGCTGTTTGCCTCGCAAAACTGGCCGCCAACCCTGTTCAACACCGCGTTTTACAGCAACCCGCAGGTGGACAAAGACCTGGCCGATGCCCTGAAAACCACCAAACCGGAAGAGAAGGCGCGCCTCTACAAAGACGCGCAGGATATTATCTGGAAAGAGTCACCGTGGGTGCCGCTGGTGGTGGAGAAACTGGTGTCAGCCCATAACAAAGCGTTGACCGGGTTCTACATCATGCCGGACACGGGCTTTAGCTTTGACGACGCGGATTTAAAATAAACCTCATGCTGAATTACGTTTGTAAACGCCTGCTGGGGCTTATCCCGACGCTGCTGATTGTGGCGGTCCTGGTGTTTTTGTTTGTCCATATGCTGCCGGGCGATCCGGCGCGTCTGGTTGCCGGCCCTGAGGCGGATGCCACCGTTATTGACCTGGTGCGTAAGCAGCTTGGTCTCGACCAGCCGCTGTATATGCAGTTTATCCACTATATCTGTAACGTTCTGCAGGGCGATTTTGGTATTTCGATGGTGTCGCGCCGTCCGGTGTCGGAGGAAATTGCCAGTCGCTTTATGCCGACATTCTGGTTAACGATAGCCAGCATGAGCTGGGCGGTCGTGTTTGGGCTTGGCGCCGGGATTATCGCGGCCGTCTGGCGCAACCGCTGGCCGGACAAGCTCGGCATGGCGCTGGCGGTGACCGGCATCTCCTTCCCGGCGTTCGCGCTGGGAATGCTGCTGATGCAGATCTTCTCCGTCGAACTGGGCTGGCTGCCGACCGTCGGGGCCGATACCTGGAAGCATTACATCCTGCCTTCCATGACGCTGGGCGCTGCCGTTTCGGCGGTAATGGCGCGCTTTACCCGCGCCTCGTTCGTTGACGTGCTGAGCGAAGATTATATTCGCACCGCGCGGGCGAAAGGGGTCAGCGAGAAGTGGGTCATTCTCAAGCACGGCTTTCGCAATGCGATGATCCCGGTGGTGACGATGATGGGGCTGCAGTTTGGCTTCCTGCTCGGCGGCTCGATCGTCGTGGAAAAGGTCTTCAACTGGCCGGGGCTGGGACGCCTGCTGGTCGATTCCGTCGAGATGCGCGACTACCCGGTGATCCAGGCGGAAGTCCTGCTTTTTTCGCTGGAGTTTATTCTTATCAACTTAGTGGTGGACGTGCTCTACGCCGCCATTAACCCGGCCATCAGGTATAAGTAAGATGCGATTGTTGAACTGGCGACGTCAGGCCGTTTTAAACGCCATGCCGGGGCTAAAACCGGACCACGTCCGCACCCCGTGGTCTGAATTCTGGCGGCGTTTTCGCCGTCAGCCGGTCGCGATGACCGCGGGGCTGTTTGTGCTGCTGCTGATTGCGGTGGCGGCGATTGCGCCGTGGGTGGCACCGTTTGATGCGGAAAACTATTTTGACTACGACCGTCTGAACGACGGACCGTCGATGCTGCACTGGTTCGGCGTGGACTCACTCGGGCGCGATATCTTCAGCCGCGTGCTGGTCGGGGCGCAAATCTCGCTCGCCGCCGGGGTCTTTGCGGTGCTGATCGGCGCGGCGATAGGCACGGTGCTGGGTCTCGTTGCCGGGTATTACGAAGGCTGGTGGGACCGCATCATCATGCGTATCTGCGATGTGCTCTTTGCCTTCCCCGGCATTCTGCTGGCGATTGCCGTAGTGGCGATCATGGGCAGCGGCATGGCGAACGTCATCATTGCAGTCGCGGTCTTTTCAATTCCGGCCTTTGCCCGTCTGGTGCGTGGCAACACGCTGGTGCTGAAGCAGCAGACCTTTATCGAATCCGCCCGCAGCATGGGGGCCAGCGACGCCACGATCCTGTTCAGCCATATTCTGCCGGGTACGGTGTCGTCCATTGTGGTCTATTTCACCATGCGCATCGGCGTGTCGATTATCTCGGCGGCCAGCCTGTCGTTTCTGGGGCTAGGCGCGCAGCCTCCGACGCCGGAGTGGGGCGCGATGCTGAACGAGGCGAGGGCGGATATGGTGATTGCGCCGCACGTGGCGATCTTCCCGAGTCTGGCGATTTTCCTGACCGTGCTGGCGTTTAACCTGCTGGGGGACGGACTGCGCGACGCGCTGGATCCGAGGATTAAGGGGTAGGCTTTTGCTTGCCCCTCACCCCGGCCCTCTCCCCAAAGGGGCGAGGGTGAAAAACCGCACCGAGCAGTCCCCTCTCACCAGTGGGGAGAGGGGTAGGGTGAGGGGGGAAAGGAGATTAAACCCGGCTACCCCACAGGTCATACTCGTCCGCGTTTTCAACCTTCACGCGAATAATATCACCCGGCTTGACGTTGGTTTCGCCGTTCAGGTACACCGCGCCGTCGATCTCAGGGGCGTCCGCCATGCTGCGGCCAATCGCGCCTTCTTCGTCCACTTCGTCAACGATCACCATGATCTCGCGGCCCACTTTTTCCTGCAGACGCTCGGCAGAGATCTGCTGCTGCAGCTGCATGAAGCGATTCCAGCGCTCTTCTTTCACCTCTTCCGGCACCTGGTCCGCCAGTTCGTTGGCGGTTGCGCCTTCTACCGGGCTGTACTTGAAGCAGCCTACGCGGTCCAGACGCGCTTCTTTCAGGAAGTCGAGCAGCATCTGGAAGTCTTCTTCGGTTTCACCCGGGAAGCCGACGATGAAGGTGGAGCGCAGGGTCAGATCCGGGCAGATTTCACGCCACTGCTTGATGCGCGCCAGCTGGCGATCAACGGAGCCAGGACGCTTCATCAGCTTCAGGATACGCGGGCTGGCGTGCTGCAGCGGGATATCCAGGTACGGCAGAATTTTGCCTTCCGCCATCAGCGGGATCACGTCGTCAACGTGCGGGTACGGATAGACGTAGTGCAGACGCGTCCAGATACCGAGTTTAGACAGCTGCTCGCACAGGCCGACCATGCTGGTTTTCACCGGCTCGCCGTTGTGGAAACCGGAGCGGTGTTTAACGTCCACCCCGTAAGCCGAAGTGTCCTGGGAGATGACCAGCAGCTCCTTCACGCCCGCGTCGGCCAGACGTTTAGCTTCCGCCAGCACTTCGCCAATCGGACGGCTCACCAGATCGCCACGCATGGACGGGATAATGCAGAAGGTGCAGCGATGGTTGCAGCCTTCGGAAATTTTCAGGTACGCGTAGTGGCGCGGCGTCAGCTTAACGCCCTGCTCCGGCACCAGGCTCAGAAACGGGTTGTGCTTTGGTTTAGGCACGTAGTGATGAACATGTTCCAGCACCTGCTCGTAGCTGTGCGGGCCGGTGATCTCCAGCACCTTCGGGTGCACTTCGCGGATCTGGTCTTCTTTCGCGCCCAGACAGCCGGTAACAATCACTTTGCCGTTTTCCGTCAGGGCCTCACCGATGGCTTCCAGTGATTCCTGAACCGCGCTGTCGATAAACCCGCAGGTGTTCACGATCACCATATCGGCGTTGTCGTAGCTTGGCACCACGTCATAGCCCTCGGTGCGCAGTTCGGTCAGGATGCGTTCGGAATCCACGAGGTTTTTCGGGCAGCCCAGGGAGACGAAGCCGATTTTCGGCTGGTGCGTAACATTGCTCATAGGTTAAAAATTCATCAATTATGGAGTTATCAGGGCGGGATTTTACAGCGTATCGCGGGGGATTTATACACTCTTTGCAAGGCGGATGCGCCGGGCGGACGTTGTAACATTGTAAATAATGTTAATCAGTTAATAAAAATTGATCCCAGGCATTAAACTGTACAAAAAATGTACTTATCCTGACTATGCACAATGGCTGACAGAGGAGGAAAGAGCATGACCGTTGACAGACTTAAACGCGATCTGCTTAATAAGCTGATCAACGCCCGAATCGACCTGGCCGCGTACCTGCAGTTGAGGAAGGCAAAAGGGTATATGTCAGTCAGCGAAAGCGAACATCTGCGTGATAACCTGTTTGAACTTTGCAATTTCATGCGTGAAAAAGCACCGACCCTGAAGGCGAAATACGGCGAAAGTGAGCTGATCGCCCTGCGCCGCGCCGCTGAGGTGCTTTCCATCGCTGGGGTATGTTTGATGAACGGACGCCACGACTGCCCGAATTTTATCGCTGTTAACGCGGAGAAGCTTGAAAACTGCCTGACCACGCTCTCTCTATGCATCATGTGCCTGAACGAGCACGAGAAGCTTGAACAGCACTGACCCAGGGGGAGGCAACTCCCCCTTCTGATTAAGCTTTTGTAAAAGTGGTAACGCGTCCGGATGCAGTGGCTAACCTTTATGCCATATGCCGATAAAGGAGCGCGTTATGCCTCGATCCTCGCTAATTTCCCTGCCTGCGCTGTTCATTCCGTTTTCGCTTCTTGCTGCCCCGGAGGCGGTCAAGGTCGAGGTGCTGCAAAACAAACTCGATCATCCCTGGTCTCTGGCATTTCTGCCGGACAATAAAGGCCTGCTGGTGACCCTGAAGGGCGGTCAGCTCAAACGCTGGCAGGCCGGAAAAGGGCTGTCCGATCCGATTGTCGGCGTGCCGAAGGTCTGGGCAAACGGTCAGGGAGGATTGCTGGACGTAGTCCTCGCCCCGGATTTTGAAAAATCGCGCCGCATCTGGCTGAGCTTCGCCGAAGCAGGAAGTGACGGTAAAGCCGGAACGGCGGTGGGCTATGGCCGGTTAAGCGATGATTTTACGCGCATTGAAGCCTTCCAGGTGGTGTTCCGCCAGATGCCGAAACTCTCCACCGATAACCATTTTGGTGGGCGGCTGGTATTCGACGGCAAAGGCTCGCTCTTTATCGGACTCGGCGAGAACAACCAGCGTCCGACGGCGCAGGATCTGGATAAATTGCAGGGTAAAGTGGTGCGCCTCACCGAAGACGGAAAAGTGCCGCCGGATAACCCGTTTGTGAATACCCCCGGCGTGCGACCCGAAATCTGGTCTTACGGCATTCGCAACCCGCAGGGGATGGCGATGAATCCCTGGAGCGACGCGCTGTGGCTGAACGAGCACGGCCCGCGCGGCGGGGATGAGATCAACATTCCGGAGAAAGGAAAGAACTACGGCTGGCCGCTGGCGACGCACGGCATTAACTACAGCGGTCTGAAAATTCCTGAAGCCAAAGGCGAACACGTTGAGGGAACCGAAAAACCGCTGTTCGTCTGGAAAGTGTCGCCCGCCGTGAGCGGTATGGCGTTTTACAACAGCGACGTCTTCCCGCAGTGGAAAAACAAGCTGTTTATCGGCGCGCTGAAGGAAAAGGACGTTATCGTGCTGAGCGTGGAGGGCAATAAGGTAACGGAGGACGGGCGAATTCTGGGCGACCGGGATAAACGTATTCGCGATGTGCGGGTGGGGCCGGACGGCTATTTATATGTGCTGACCGACGAGACGGACGGGCAGCTGTTAAAAGTCAGCCCGTCCGGTGCGTAATCAGGTGACCGGGATCATTACCACGTTGCGGTACGCCGGGCGATCGCTCAGCTGTTTCAGCCAGCGCTCAAGGTGCGGGCGCGGCGCCCACTTCAGGCCCATGTTGGTCAGGTTCCAGACGAACGGCGCAACGGCGATATCGCCTGTGCCGAACGCCTCGCCGGAGAACCAGGCGTGCTTCGCCAGCTCGTCATCCATCATCGCGAAAAGATTTTCGCAGGCATCCTGCGCGGCGTGAATCGCGGGATAATCGCGTTCGGCTTCCGGCGTGCGGATAAGTCCCATCAGGATCACGCGGTGGG
Organism: Enterobacter sp. 940_PEND; assembly: GCF_001059415.1. Classification (NCBI taxonomy): domain Bacteria; kingdom Pseudomonadati; phylum Pseudomonadota; class Gammaproteobacteria; order Enterobacterales; family Enterobacteriaceae; genus Enterobacter; species Enterobacter sp. 940_PEND. The sequence goes on along the minus strand of NZ_JUMS01000123.1, from coordinate 207,474 downwards.
TCGGGGATAGCGTCTGGTTCGCCCAGTCCATCCACTTTTCGCCCTGGGCGCGCTGCGCCGGGTTTTCTACCCACAGACGCCCTTGACCATACTGGGCGGCGAGGTAGCGCACAATGGTGTTAGATTCCCAAAGCGTCGCGTCGGTTTCATCATCGCGCAGCAGCGGCACCAGGCCGTTCGGGTTCATGGCCAGATAGTCGGCCTCTTTATTCACGCCGAACGACATGCCGGCCATGATTTGATTGAACGGTAAATCCAGCTCCTCGAGCGTCCAGAGCACTTTCTTAACGTTGGTCGAGTTGTTCCTGCCCCAAAGCGTAATCATATTTACTCCTGATGAGATGTGAATCCGGGTCAGCTTTCGCCATGGTGAGATAAACCTAACAATTACGCAACAGAAGACAAAAAAATCGTCTGAATCAAAGCGTATCTGAATGTTATTGCATAAACTTTAATAACTTTACCCTCGTTGGGTTTCTTTAACCGTTTTAGTGCGCTATTACTCATCGCTTCTTGCGACACGGTGATGTGACGTAATTTTTGAATGGACACTCGGGTGGCATTTATGACGCGTAAAATGACTTCTCTGCGCAGCCTTGCGACAGGCTCTGCGCTCCTTTTCCTGTTTGCACCAACGCTCTACGCAGCTGAACAGGCTGCGCCCGAAGCGCCGCCTGTGGATGCGCGCGCCTGGATCCTGATGGACTATTCCAGCGGTAAAGTGCTGGCGGAAGGCAATGCGGATGAGAAACTCGATCCGGCAAGCCTGACCAAAATCATGACCAGCTATGTGGTAGGCCAGGCGTTGAAAGCGGGCAAGATCAAGCTGGACGATATGGTGACCATCGGTAAGGACGCGTGGGCGACCGGCAACCCGGCGCTGCGGGGCTCTTCGGTGATGTTCCTGAAGCCGGGGGATCAGGTCTCCGTTTCCGATCTGAACAAAGGGGTAATTATTCAGTCGGGAAATGATGCATGTATCGCGCTGGCCGATTACGTTGCCGGCAGTCAGGATTCTTTCATTGGTTTGATGAATGGCTACGCGCAGAAATTGGGCTTAACCAACACCACGTTCAAAACGGTTCACGGTCTGGATGCACCGGGACAGTTCAGTACCGCGCGCGACATGGCGCTGCTGGGGAAAGCGCTTATCCACGACGTGCCGGATGAATACGCCATCCACAAAGAGAAAGAGTTTACCTTCAATAAAATCCGTCAGCCGAACCGCAACCGCCTGCTGTGGAGCAGCAACGTTAACGTGGACGGAATGAAAACCGGCACCACGGCGGGCGCGGGCTATAACCTGGTGGCCTCCGCGACCCAGGGCGACATGCGCCTGATTTCGGTGGTGCTGGGCACCAAAACCGACCGTATTCGCTTTAATGAGTCAGAAAAACTGCTGACCTGGGGCTTCCGCTTCTATGAGACCGTGACGCCGATTAAACCGGATGCCACGTTCGTCAGCCAGCGCGTCTGGTTTGGCGACAAGAGTGAAGTCAATCTCGGGGCGGGTGAAGGCGGCTCGGTGACCATTCCGCGCGGTCAGCTGAAAAACCTGAAGGCCAGCTATACCCTGACCGACCCGCAGCTCACCGCGCCGCTGAAAAAGGGCCAGGTGGTCGGGACGATTGATTTCCAGCTTAACGGTAAGTCGATTGAACAGCGTCCGCTGATTGTGATGGAAGCGGTGGAAGAGGGCGGCTTCTTCAGCCGGATGTGGGATTTCGTGATGATGAAATTCCACGGGTGGTTTGGCAGCTGGTTCAGCTAAGTTTTTTGCCGGGTAGCGCTGCGCTTACCCGGCCTGTGTTTTTTCTCCCTCTCCCACAGGGAGAGGGCCGGGGTGAGGGCGTCAGACCGCACCCCTCTTAATACATCAACTTCACCTGCTGCGCCTTCGCGTGGGCCACAATCTCGTCGTCCGGGCGGCAGTCGCTGACGATGGCGTCAAACTGCGCCAGTTCGCCCATTCTTGCCGAACGCACTTTGCCAAACTTGCTGTGATCGACCACCAGCACATGATACTGCGCCGCGCTTAACGCCCAGTGTTTCACCGGCAGCTCTTCCAGGTTAAAGCAGGTCGCGCCCTGACGCACGTTGACGCCCGCGGCGGAATAAAACGCGATATCCGGGCAGAGATTGCTGAGCGTATCCTGCAGGTTAAGCGGCTTAAAGATGGCGTTGCTGGCGTGAAACTCGCCGCCGCAGAGGATCACCCGGCACTCGGGTTTCTCCTGCAGCGCCAGAAAGGTGTTCAGGGAGTAGCACACGGCGGTAAAAGGGATGCTGCTGTCGATAGCTTCGATAATCCACGGCGTGGTGGTTCCGCAGTCAAAAAACAGCGTCTGGTGCGGCTGTACCAGTGAGGCCGCAAGCCGGGCGGCCTTACGCTTCTCTTCCACCAGGCGCGTCTTCTGGTCGCTGATCAGGTAATGGCTGGCGCTACGCGGCTCAAGCACAATATACCCGCCCAGCAGCACGACGGGCGCGCTTTCGCTGTTCAGATCCCGACGAATGGTCATCTCTGAGACGCCGAGGAGGTTGGCGGCTTCCTTAAGATGCAGCTTATCGCTGCGCTTCAGCGCCTGTAGCAGCTGAGCAATGCGGTCATCGCGACGTGTTTCCATAGTTCCTCGGGATAAAAAAGTGAACCCCCGCAGGGCGGGGGTTCAAGTGTAACCTGTCAGGTTGGGGTTAGTCACGTATCCAGCCTTTGCGGATCGGGATAGCGAAAATGGCGCGATAGAGCGAAGACAGCGTGCGGTAGAGCGCTTCACCGAAGAGGCTCCACAGGATAGCCGCGCTCACGCAGCCAATCATCCCGACCAGGAAACCGCCCACCATATCCAGCGGCCAGTGAACGCCCAGGTAAACGCGAGACCAGGCGATTGCCAGGGCCGCCACCATCAGGACCGCGCCGGACCACAGGCGATGCCAGAACAGGAAAGCCAGCGCGAAGGTGAAGATCACCGTACCGTGATCGCTCGGGAACGAGTCATCCGGCGCGTGGTGCAGGAAGGTATAGCCGACATGATCGACAAAAGGACGATCGTGCGGGAAGACATGGCCGAGAATGTAGCTGACCAGGACGCTTACCCCGAGCGCCATCGCCACTTTAATCACCAGCTGGCGCTGCGCCTTCACCTGGCTGCGGGGCCCCCACAGCCAGAGAATCGCAGCCAGTGCAGGCACGATGCTGATCAGATCTTTTGCCAGAAAGGTGGCAAAATCGATCGTCCACTCAGGCGAGGCTGGCGTGGCGTTGATCAGATAAAACAGCTGATAATTCAGATTCTCTAACATAGCGTTATCACTCTTTAGCAAACCGGGTGGAAATAAGTCCGTAGACAACCACCTGGGAAAACCAGACCCACCACCCGGCCCACAGGTTGTGAGAGAAAAAATGCGCCCCGCGCATGACCTGGCCGTAGCCCATCGCCAGACCTAACACCACGCTCAGCGCGACGAAGCACCAGGCGAGACGCGGACGCTCGCGCCAGAAGGCAAAAAACAGCCCCATCACCATAAAGCCGCTGGAGGCATGACCGCCGGGAAAACAGCGCCCCGGACCGCTGTCAGCAGGGACGGCGCTGAACAGGGGATAAGACATAGCCTTACCGCCATATTCCACCAGATCCCACGGGCAGCTGTGATGGCTCACGCTTTTCAGCACGCCTACCACCAGCGCGCCAACGCCCATCAGCAGCGCCGCCGTCACCAGCCTTGCGTTGCGCTTGTAGGCGCCGTAAAACAGCGCCACGGCGCCTAAGCCGATGGCGATGTACTTCGCCAGGCGGTGGTTCAGCAGATCCAGCAGGTGGTCCTTCTGCAGCGGAAAGCTCTGCGTTGCCGCGTCATACCAAAAGGAGGTGATCCATCTGTCGAGCGCTTCACTGCGCGATAGCCACGTAAACACCACGGCAAGGGCGATCAGTACGAAAAGCTGATAACCATAAAAGCGGCCCGGTAAGCGGTAAAGTCGTTTTGTCTTATTTGTCTGTAAGTTAGACAATTCTGAACGGCTGGAGGTGAGTGCCATAATTTGGGATCGTTGACGAGTAATCGGGCTATCATAAAAGTGTCAACTTAAGGAAACCTTAAACGAAGACGATATGTGCTTTATTTCTGTTTATCCTCGATAAATCACTATCTCGGGCTGCGGCATTTCATTAAACTCGTCGCGATTTTGTCATTATAAAGAGATTGCATGTTAAACCGTTCTTCTTCTGGTTCACGTCTGGGTCGTCAGGCGTTGCTTTTCCCTCTGTGTCTGGTGCTCTACGAATTCTCTACCTATATCGGCAACGATATGATCCAGCCCGGTATGCTGGCCGTTGTGGCGCAGTACAACGCGGGTATTGAGTGGGTGCCGACCTCCATGACCGCCTATCTGGCCGGCGGCATGTTTTTACAGTGGCTGTTAGGGCCGCTGTCGGATCGTATTGGCCGCCGTCCGGTGATGCTGACGGGCGTGGTGTGGTTTATCGTCACCTGTCTCGCCACGCTGCTGGCGCAAAACATTGAACAATTTACCCTGCTGCGCTTCCTGCAGGGGGTGAGCCTGTGCTTTATCGGCGCCGTGGGGTATGCCGCCATTCAGGAGTCGTTTGAGGAGGCGGTGTGTATCAAAATTACCGCGCTGATGGCGAACGTGGCGCTGATCGCCCCCTTACTCGGGCCGCTGGTGGGTGCCGCGTGGGTGCACGTTGCGCCGTGGGAAGGGATGTTTGTCCTCTTTGCGGTTCTTGCCGGCATCGCGTTCTTTGGCCTGCACCGGGCGATGCCGGAAACGGCCACCCGCATCGGCGAGAAACTCTCGCTGAAAGAGCTGGGTCGGGATTACAAAGAGGTGCTGAAGAACGGCCGCTTTGTGGCGGGCGCGCTGGCGACCGGGTTCGTTAGCCTGCCGCTGCTGGCGTGGATCGCGCAGTCGCCGGTCATTATCATCAGCGGTGAAAAGCTCAGCAGCTACGAGTATGGCCTGCTGCAGGTGCCGATCTTTGGCGCGCTGATTATCGGGAACCTGGTGCTGGCACGTTTGACGTCACGACGCACCGTGCGTTCCCTGATTATCATGGGCGGCTGGCCGATTGCGGCAGGGCTGATTCTGGCTGCGGTGGCGACCGTCGCGTCATCCCACGCCTACCTGTGGATGACGGCGGGGCTCAGTCTTTATGCCTTCGGGATTGGCGTGGCCAACGCCGGGCTGGTGCGCCTGACGCTGTTTGCCAGCGAGATGAGTAAAGGCACGGTGTCAGCTGCGATGGGGATGCTGCAGATGCTTATTTTTACCGTCGGTATCGAAGTGAGCAAGCATGCCTACGCGATGGGCGGCAACGGGCTGTTCAGCCTGTTTAACCTCGCCAACGGCGTGCTGTGGGTTGGCCTGATGGTGGTGTTCCTGAAAGACAAACGCGTCGGGAACGCCCTGCAACCTTAACCTGTTTATTCCCTCTTCCTGTTGGCGAGCACGGAACAGTCCCCTCTCCCTGTGGGAGAGGGCTAGGGTGAGGGCACCAGACCGCACCGGTCAATTAAACGGCGCCTCCCCGTTCAACACCTTCTCAATCACGTTTAAAACGCCTTCATCGTTATTATGCGGCGCTTCAAAACGCGCTGCCGCTTTGATATGCGGTCTGGCATTCGCCATCGCAAAGCTGAAACCGGACTGGCGCAGCATCTCCACGTCGTTGCCGCTGTCGCCGAAGGCCACCACTTCGCTATCGTCAATGCCCCAGCGCTTTTGCAGGATCCGCAGGCCGTTGGCTTTGTGCACGCCGGGGATGATCAGGTCGATACTGCCGTGGCCGGTGGTGACGGGGACCATGATGTCACTCAGCTTTTCATGCAGCAGCGCCTGAATACGCGGAATTTCATCGTCAGACACGTTGAGCCCGAACTTGAAGAAAATATCGTTCAGGTTGTCGAAATTACTCACTATTTCCAGACGGTGATAGTACTTCGCCGCGATCTCCTTAAAGCCCTCGTCATAGCATTTCAGCGTGTACGCGCTGCTTTTCCCGCAGGCGATAATCTCAATGCCCGGAACCTCGTCTAACACGTTCGCGACGGTTTCGAAATGGGCTTTCGACAGTTCGCCGTTAAAGACGTCTTCACCTTCGCTTACGACCCAGCCGCCGTTTTCGGCGACGAACGCAATCTCATGCGCAATCTCCGGGAAAAAGGAGATCAGCTGGTAATACTGGTTGCCGCTGGCGACCACGAAGCGAATGCCTTGCGCCTTCATGCGGGCGTACTGCGCCAGAAAGCGCGGCCGATTATAGGTCTTGGCATCGCTCAGAAAAGTACCATCCATGTCGACGGCGATCAGTTTAACGCTCATATCCCTTCTCCAGTGTCGTTTGATTCGTTTCCGGCTTTGCCACCGCGCGCGCCACCAGCGCCGCGATAATGACCAACCCTAACACCACCAGCATGGCGCTGCGCAGCCCGTAGTGCTCGCCGAGGAAGCCGAGCAGCGGCGGCCCGACCAGGAAGGCAAGATAGCCCGTGGTCGCCACCACGCTGACGCGCGTCGGGGCATCCGGGCCGGTGTCGCTGGCGGCTGAAATGGTCAGCGGGAAGCCGAGGGACGCGCCCAGCCCCCAGAGGATCACCGAGACGCCGGCAATCCAGTCCACATCCACAAAGATGATCATCGCGATACCCAGGCCGCCCAGCAGGGCGCTGGCGCGCACCACCGCCACGCGGCTGTAGCGGTCGATAAACCAGCCGCCGGTGAAGCGCCCGACGGTCATCCCCAGCGTAAACCCGGCGTAAATCAGCGAGCCGGAGGTCGGGCTAAAGCCGTGACCGTCCACCATCAGCAGCGGCAGCCAGTCGTTGGCGGAACCTTCGGCGAACGCCATCGCCAGCACCACCACGCCGATCAGCATCAGCTGGAAATCGCGGTAGAAGGGCAGCCCTTTTTCAGCCGAGTGCTGTTCGTCTGCGGAGTTTTTACCGGTGCCGTCCGGGATGGCCCGGATGCCGGTCAGGATCGGAATGATGCACACCAGCGCCGCCAGCAGGATATGCAGATTCGCGCTCACGCCAGTGGCCGTCAATGCCATCCCCACGCCCGCACCGGCCAGCGTGCCGAGGCTGTAAAAACCGTGCATCATTGGCAGCACGGTTTTATTCATCTCACGTTCGACCGCCGCCCCTTCCACGTTGATAGCAACTTCCGCCGAACCGAAGCTGCCGCCAAATACCGTCAGGCCCAGGGCGAACAGCACCGGCGAGGCAAACCACAGCGCCACGCTTAATATTCCCATTCCGAACACGGCAAAGCACATGGTGGTGCGGATCACCGCCCGCGTACCGAAGCGCTTTACCAGCCACGCGGAGCAGAGAATGCCGCTCATGGAGCCTATCGACAGGCCGAACAGCACGATGCCCATCTCGGCGGTAGAGACGGACAAAATATCGCGAATGGCGGGGGTGCGCGTGGCCCAGGAGGCCATCAGCAGACCGGGAATGAAGAAGAACATAAACAGCGCCCACAGGCGTCGCTGCAGGGCTTTACGGGGAGAGGTCAGCGTCATCGGGATAGCACCAGAAGTACAACAATAGCGACAACACTAGCAAGTTTGTGTACATTTGTACACAAACCACGTGAGGAATTTATGAGCAGACCACCGAACGATCCGCATCGCCGGGAGAAGATCCTGCAGGCAACGCTCGATACCATCGCCGAACACGGCATTCACGCCGTCACGCACCGTAAAATCGCCACCTGCGCGGGCGTGCCGCTGGGGTCGATGACCTACTATTTCGACGGTATGGAGCCGCTGCTGGAGGAGGCCTTCACGTGGTTTACCCGCCAGATGTCGAAGCAGTACCGGGATTTCTTCGCGGGCGTCACCGGGCCGGAAATGGCGTGCGAATCCATCACCACGCTGATCCACAGCTCGCAGGTGACCACGCCGCACAACATGGCGCTGATGTATCAGCTCTATGCCTTTATGCACCGCAGCGCGGCGCTCAAAACGGTGATGCAGGACTGGATGAAGATGAGCCAGACCACGCTGGAGCAGTGGTTCGACCCGGTGACCACCCGCGCGCTGGACGCGTTTATTGAAGGGATGACGCTGCACTACGTGACCGACCGGGCGCCGTTAACCCGCGAAGAGATCCGGGCTATGGTGGGGAGAATTGCGGGCGAGGGGAATCCTTAGGTAACACTCGCCCTGCCAGTTTTACCTGTGTTCGATTTTTTTCCCGCTGGCGTCCACCACCGCTTCGCCATCCTCTTTCGTAAACGCCCCTTTCTGCGCATCCGGCAGGATGTCGAGGACGACTTCAGACGGGCGGCAGAGGCGGGTGCCCAGCGGCGTCACCACGATCGGACGGTTAATCAGGATCGGGTGTTGCAGCATAAAATCGATAAGCTGGTCGTCGGTGAAGTTATCTTCAGCAAGGCCGAGCTGTTCATAGGGCTCCACGTTTTTACGCAGCAGATCCCGCACTGAAATGCCCATCTCGGCAATCAGAGCGGTCAGCGTATCGCGCGACGGCGGGGTTTCCAGATAGAGGATAATCTCTGGCTCGGTGCCGCTGTTGCGGATCATCTCCAGCGTGTTGCGCGAGGTTCCGCAGGCCGGGTTGTGATAAATGGTGATGTGGCTCATATCAGTGGCTCATTACAGTGTGAAGGAGAGACGTAGCGCCAGCGCGGCGAGCGTCACAAACAGGACCGGCAGCGTCATAATGATGCCCGTCCGGAAATAGTAGCCCCAGGTGATCGTCATGTTCTTCTGCGCCAGCACGTGGAGCCAGAGCAGGGTGGCGAGGCTGCCGATAGGCGTGATTTTCGGCCCCAGATCGCAGCCAATCACGTTGGCGTAAATCATCGCTTCCTTAATCAATCCTGTCGCCGTACTGCCCTCGATGGAGAGCGCGCCAATCAGCACCGTGGGCATATTGTTCATTATGGATGAGAGAAACGCGGTGATGAACCCGGTTCCCAGCGTGGTGGCCCACAGTCCGTGTCCGGCCAGGCTATTCAGTACGCCTGAGAGATATTCCGTCAGCCCGGCATTGCGCAGGCCATACACCACCAGATACATCCCCAGCGAGAAGATGACGATTTGCCACGGTGCGCCGCGCAGCACTTTTCCGGTGTTTATCGCATGTCCGCGTTTTGCGACGGCGAATAAAATCAGCGCGCCGACGGTCGCAATGGCGCTGACAGGAATGCCGAGCGGTTCAAGCACGAAGAAGCCGACGAGAAGTAGCAGCAGCACAATCCAGCCCGTTCTGAACGTCGGGAGATCGTGAATTGCCCGAGTGGGCTCGCGGAGTTTTGCCAGGTCATATTTCGGGGGGATTTCCTTGCGAAAGAACAGATGCAGCATCACCAGCGTTGCGGCAATCGCGGCGATATCTACCGGGATCATCACCGAGGCGTATTCGCTGAACCCCAGCTTAAAGAAGTCTGCCGACACGATGTTGACCAGGTTGGACACAATCAGCGGCAGGCTGGCGGTATCGGCGATAAAACCTGCTGCCATCACAAACGCCAGCGTGGCCTGCTTGCTGAACCCCAGCGCGAGCAGCATGGCGATGACGATAGGCGTCAGGATCAGCGCCGCGCCGTCATTGGCAAACAGCGCCGCCACGGCTGCACCCAGCAGCACGATATAAGTAAACAGCAATCGCCCGCGACCGTTCCCCCAGCGGGCGACGTGCAGCGCCGCCCACTCGAAAAAGCCGGACTCGTCCAGCAGCAGGCTGATGATAATGACGGCAATGAACGTCGCCGTAGCGTTCCAGACGATATTCCACACCACAGGTATATCGTTAATGTGAATCACGCCGCTGGCCAGCGCCAGCACGGCACCGATGGTCGCGCTCCAGCCGATACTGAGTCCCCTGGGCTGCCAGATGACCAGTACCAATGTGAATAAAAAAATCGCTCCTGCCAGAAACATCGCTTACTCCGTTATATCTGTTTTTGTGAATATATTGTTATCAACACGAGCCTGAAAGTCGATTTTTCAGCTTCATGCGCGTCTCTTCCCGCAGGCAGTTCCAGCTGTTGTCGATAACGACTGCCGCCCACGCAGGCATGTTGGGAGAGAGACGGTAATGGACCCATTTCCCTTCACGGCGATCGATAACCAGCCCGGACTCGCGCAGCAGCGCCATGTGGCGGGAGACCTTAGGCTGCGACTCGGCGGTCGCGACGCAGAGATCGCAGACGCACAGTTCGCCCGCTTCGCGGAGCAGCATGACGATGGCGAGCCGCGTTTCGTCGGAGAGGGTTTTGAAGAGCTGGAGCGGGTGGAGCATGGGATTTCCTGCAGGTGTGATTTTATATATGTTTAATCATATGTGTTTTCGTGGCAAGAGAGAAGAAAAGAATAGAGGAAGGTGAATTTAAGGCAACAAAAAACCCATCAACCTTGAACCAAAACGGCGGGGTTGATGGGCTCCACAAATTGGGGACATCAAAGAAAAGCAGTGGCACTAGTTATGACTGCCCCCTGATAAAAAAGTTCTGCGCGTAACGAAAATATTTTCCCCGCGCGCAAACTTAGGAGTTATCCGAGTCCAGGCCAGATGATAACGATCAGCGTACCCGCCAGCGTCAGCAGCACGTTAGCGATAGCATATGTGCCCGCATAGCCTAGCGCCGGGATGTTGCTGCGTGCGGTATCGCTGATGATTTCCATGGCTGGCGCACAGGTACGCGCGCCCATCATTGCCCCAAAGAGCAGGGCGCGGTTCATGCGCAGCACGTAGGCGCCGAACAGGAAGCAGATAATGACCGGCACCAGGCTGACGATCAGTCCGGACACCAGCATCTGCCAGCCGACGGCGCCCAGGCTGTGGCCGATACCGCTTCCCGCGCTTAAGCCCACGCCCGCCATAAAGACCATCAGACCGAACTCTTTCACCATGTTCAGTGCGCCCTGCGGAATGTAGCCGAAGGTTGGGTGGTTGGCTCGCAGGAAGCCCAGCATGATCCCGGCAAACAGCAGCCCGGCGGCGTTACCGATGCCGAAGCTAAAGTTGCTGAACTGGAAGGTAATCATTCCGATCATCAGGCCAACGATAAAGAAGGCGCAGAAGGCCAGCAGGTCGGTGACCTGGCTGTGGATGGAGATAAAGCCGATGCGGTCGGCAACGGTTTTCACGCGTCGTGCGTCGCCGCTGACCTGCAGTACGTCGCCTTTGTTGAGCACGACGTTGTCGTCGATAGGCATCTCAATCTGGCTGCGGATCACGCGGTTGAGGAAGCAGCCGTGGTCGGTCAGCTTCAGCTGCGCCAGACGGCGGCCCACGGCGTTATGGTTTTTCACCACGATCTCTTCGGTGACGATACGCATGTCGAGCAGGTCTCGGTCGAACACCTCTTTGCCGTTACGGAAGCTCGGGTCGAGACGGGCGTGGGCATCCGGGTAACCCACCAGCGCGATATCGTCGCCCATCTGCAGCACCGCGTCGCCGTCCGGGTTCGCCAGAATGCCGTTACGGCGGATACGTTCGATATAGCAGCCCGTCTGGCGGTAAATCCCCAGCTCGCGCAGGTTTTTGCCGTCAGCCCATGCCACCAGCTCTGGCCCGACGCGATAGGCGCGGATTACCGGGAGATAGACTTTACGTTTGGAATCGGTATCGAGACCGCGCTCGCGCGCGATTTGCTGGGCGCTGGTCTGCAGATCCTGGTGCTGTAGTTTTGGCAGGTAGCGCGCGCCGACGATCAGGCTAACCAGACCAATCAGATAGGTCAGGGCATAGCCCAGGCTCAGGTGATCGAGCGCGGTAGAGAGCTGCGCGCCGGCCATGCCGGAATGGCGAAGGGTATCACCGGCACCCACCAGCACGGGGGTGGAGGTCATGGAGCCTGCCAGCATACCGGCCGTTAACCCGATATCCCAGCCAAACAGTTTACCCAGCCCTAACGCGATCAGCAGCGCGCTGCCGACCATCACCAGCGCCAGCATCAGATAATTTTTGCCGTCGCGGAAGAAAATTGAAAAAAAGTTCGGTCCCGCTTCCACGCCAACACAAAAAATAAACAGCATAAAGCCTAAGTTGAGCGCGTCCGTGTTAATGCTGAAGTGCTGCTGGCCTAATAATAAGGAAACCACTAAAACGCCAATGGAATTACCAAGTTGAACTGAACCCAGGCGCAATTTACCCAGGCAAAGGCCCAGCGCCAGTACCACAAATAATAACAGGATGTAATTCCCATTTAACAAGTCTGCGACGTTTATATTCACGGAGGCTAACTTCTTGTTTACCAGTAAGTTGTTGAATGAAAGGACTATTTGGGCTACTGTTTTCTGGGCCAGGGAACGCGTTCAACCCTCCCTGTTACCTAATTTATTCCCTAAAACATTAGCTGGCCGATAGTTTAATCGTATTAGCTACTGACAGCTACCTATTATCGCATCACCCTGTGCGTACTTTGGCAAGGATTGCCGCACTGCTTTATCTGACTGGGCGTCTACCCGACGAAGGTGTATTTGATAGAGATAAGTCAGGAGGATAGTTTGAACATTAAACGAAACTGGGCGGGGGTGATCAGCTGTTTTTTGCTGTTTACCGTCGTGTGCATGTCGCTCGCTTTTAATGTGAAAGGGGCATTCAGGGCAGCCGGACACCCGGAGCTGGGGCTGCTGTTTTTTACCCTGCCGGGAGCCGCTGCCAGTTTTCTTTCCCGTAAAGGGGAGGTGGTCAAGCCGCTTATTGGCGCAATGCTGGCGGCACCGCTGTGTCTGCTGCTGATGCGCATGCTGTATGTATCAACGCGAAGTTTCTGGCAGGAGCTGGCGTGGTTGCTGAGCGGCGTCTTCTGGTGCGCCCTCGGCGCGCTGTGCTATTTGTTTGTGTGCAGTCTGATTAAGCATCGACGGCACCATAATTAAAACGCCCTCAGGGTGAGGGCGTCTTCGCATTACTGAGCGGCAAACAGTCCCAGATGCTCTTTGGCGTAAGCTTCAAAGTCAGTGCAGCCGCCGATGTGTTTCTGATCGAGGAAGATCTGCGGTACGGTTTCAACCGGCTTGCCGACGGTTTTTTCAAGATCCGCTTTGGTGATGCCTTCCGCGTGGATATCCACGTAGCGGAAGTTGAAGTCATCGCGCTCTTCGGTCAGTTTCTCAGCCAGCTCTTTCGCGCGCACACAGTAAGGGCACCCTGGACGACCAAAAATTACTGCAAACATTTCTCTCTCCTCAAAAAACAAGCCTGACGGCGAATAGGACATATAGTGCCCGATAACCTGCCGCCATTAAAGAAGGTTTCGCCTGTCGCTTTGATACAGTAAGGCTATGTTTCGCCAATTACACCGCGCAAATCATTGCCTATACTGGCTGCCATACGGTTTAAGCAAGACAAAGAGAGACAAGATGACGCCAACCATAGACCTGCTCACATCCCACCGTTCCATTCGCCACTTCACCAATGAGCCGATTACCGAGGCGCAGCGCGAAGCGATTATTAACAGCGCAAGGGCGACCTCAAGCTCCAGCTTCCTGCAGTGCAGCTCGATTATCCGCATCACCGATCCGGGCATGCGTGAACAGCTGGTCACGCTGACCGGCGGGCAGAAGCATGTGGCCCAGGCCGCGGAGTTCTGGGTGTTCTGCGCCGACTTTAACCGCCACCTGCAGATCTGCCCTGAGGCAGAGCTGGGGCTGGCCGAACAGCTGCTGCTGGGCGTGGTGGATACCGCACTGATGGCGCAAAACGCCTTTACGGCGGCGGAGTCGCTGGGTTTGGGCGGCGTCTACATCGGTGGCCTGCGTAACAACATTGAAAGCGTGACCGAGCTGCTGAAGCTGCCAAAACACGTTCTGCCGCTGTTCGGCCTGTGCCTCGGCTGGCCTGCGGATAACCCGGATCTGAAGCCGCGCATTCCTGCCGCCATGCTGGTGCACGAAAACCACTACCAGCCGGTCGATCAGGACGTCCTGAATCAATATGATGAAGAACTGGCGAACTACTACCTGACGCGCGGCAGCAATAACCGTCGCGATACCTGGACTGACCATATTCGTCGCACCATCATTAAAGAAAACCGCCCGTTTATTCTTGATTACCTGCACAAACAGGGCTGGGCGACGCGATAGTCCATTCCGCCTGCGCCTGCCTGCGTATATGATATGCAGGCTTTTTCCATGTCTTCAGAGAGGTGCAGGGTGAAAATTGCCATATTGTCCCGGGATGGAACGCTCTATTCATGTAAGCGCCTGCGAGACGCGGCGGCGAAACGCGGGCATCAGGTTGAGATCCTCGACCCGATGTCCTGCTATATGAACATTGACCCGGCCGCCTCGTCGATTCACTACAAAGGCCGCAAGCTGCCGCACTTTGATGCCGTGATCCCCCGCATCGGCTCCCAGATAACCTATTACGGCACCGCCGCGCTGCGCCAGTTCGAGATGCTGGGCAGCTATCCGCTCAACGAATCCGTCGCCATATCCCGCGCCCGCGACAAGCTGCGCTCGCTGCAGCTCCTCGCCCGTCAGGGGATCGATCTCCCCGTCACGGGGATTGCCCATTCACCGGACGACACCAGCGATCTTATCGATATGGTGGGCGGCGCGCCTTTGGTGATTAAGCTGGTGGAAGGCACGCAGGGCATTGGCGTGGTGCTGGCGGAAACGCGTCAGGCGGCGGAGAGCGTGATTGACGCCTTTAGGGGCCTCAATGCGCACATCCTGGTGCAGGAGTACATCGAAGAGGCGAAAGGGCGCGATATTCGCTGCTTCGTGGTCGGCAATGAGGTGGTGGCGGCCATTGAGCGCCAGGCGAAAGAGGGCGATTTCCGCTCTAACCTTCACCGGGGCGGCATTGCAAGAATCGCGGATATCAGCGATCGCGAACGGGAAATTGCCGTCAAAGCGGCGCAAACCCTGGGGCTGGACGTGGCGGGCGTAGACCTTCTGCGGGCGACGCGCGGGCCGCTGGTCATGGAGGTGAACGCCTCGCCGGGGCTGGAAGGCGTGGAAAAAACCACAGGAGTCGATATTGCGGGTAAAATGATCGCATGGATCGAGCGTCATGCCACGCCGGGCTACTGTCTGAAAACGGGCGGTTAAATGGTATTGAACGCACTTTTTGCGTACCCTATGCACAGATTATATTGAAGAGGCTGCACAGCGATGGATTTACAGGTCGTACCAACACTGGATACGTTACGTCAATGGCTTGATGATGCCGGAATTACGTTCTTCGAATGCGATTCCTGCCAGGCGCTGCATCTGCCTCATATGCAGAATTTCGACGGCATTTTCGATGCCAAAATCGATCTCATTAACGACGTCATCCTTTTCTCCGCGCTGGCCGAAGTGAAGCCGTCCGCGCTGCTGGCGCTGGCCTCCGACCTGTCAGCGATCAACGCCAGTTCTTTGACGGTGAAAGCATTTCTCGACATACAGGATGATAATCTGCCAAAACTGGTCGTTTGCCAGTCTTTATTCTCCGGTGCCGGGCTGTCGTTCAAGCAGTTCTCCTGGTTTATGCGCTTGAGCGAAGAGCAAATTTCCATGGTCATGATGGAAGCCAATGCACACCATCTGCTGTATAGCGCGGAAGATGATGCAGAGAATAATGATGCATCTCCCAATTTTCTTCACTAAGCCTGTCTGACTTTTGCGCAGTCGCTGCCATAGCGGCTGCAGAAGGCCATTTTTTCTGCTGCTTTTAACCTTTCTTTAAAGAGTTTTTCACCTCCCTGAAGGCCGTTTCGGCTTATCACGTAGACATAACCTGCATAAAAAATTGATAAAAGGCGTTTTTTCGTCTGGGCTATAGCCGGAGACACGGGCTACAGTTATTCTTGCGATGCTTAAAAAAGCGAGCGGAAGCTGCCGGGTAAAGAGGTTTCTTTTTATTTTGGGCAGAGCGACAAACTATGCATGATTATTGCATATCTTCAGATTGCACAGTTTTAGTTCGTTTGTTAACGAGCTTTCAGAAGGAATAAAGATATGATCGCCTTGAATAAAAAATGGTTATCGGGTCTGGTTGCGGGTGCTCTGATGGCCGTCTCTGCCGGCTCGCTCGCTGCGGAACAAAAAACGCTGCACGTTTACAACTGGTCTGACTATATTGCGCCGGACACGGTGGCGAATTTTGAAAAAGAGACCGGCATTAAAGTGGTCTACGACGTATTCGATTCCAACGAAGTGCTGGAAGGAAAACTGATGGCGGGCAGCACCGGGTTTGACCTCGTGGTGCCTTCCGCAAGCTTCCTGGAGCGTCAGCTGACGGCAGGCGTCTTCCAGCCTCTGGACAAGAGCAAGTTACCGAACTGGAAAAATCTCGATCCGGAAGTGCTGAAGCTGGTGGCGAAGCATGACCCGGACAACAAATACGCGATGCCTTACCTGTGGGCGACCACCGGTATCGGCTACAACGTGGATAAAGTCAAAGCGGTGCTGGGCCCGGACGTCAAGCTGGACAGCTGGGACGTGGTGCTGAAGCCGGAAAACCTTGAGAAGCTGAAAAGCTGCGGCGTCTCCTTCCTCGATGCGCCGGAAGAGATTTTCGCGACCGTGCTGAACTACCTGGGCAAAGACCCGAACAGCAGTAAAGCCGATGATTACACCGGCCCGGCGACCGATCTGCTGCTGAAGCTGCGTCCAAACATTCGTTACTTCCACTCGTCTCAGTACATTAACGACCTGGCGAACGGCGACATCTGCGTCGCGATCGGCTGGGCTGGAGACGTGTGGCAGGCGGCTAACCGCGCGAAAGAGGCGAAAAACGGTGTGAACGTCTCTTACTTCATTCCGAAAGAGGGGGCGCTGGCGTTCTTCGACGTCTTCGCGATGCCGGCTGACGCCAAAAACAAAGACGAAGCGTATCAGTTCCTCAACTACCTGATGCGCCCTGAGGTGATCGCCCACATCAGTGACCACGTTTACTACGCGAACGGTAACAAGGCCTCCCTGCCGCTGGTAAGCGAAGAAATCCGTGATAACCCGGCTATCTATCCGCCAGCGGATGTGTTCGCCAAGCTCTTCACCCTGAAAGTTCAGGATCCAAAAATTGACCGCGTGCGTACCCGCGCGTGGACCAAGGTGAAAAGCGGTAAATAACGGCGTTGGGTATTGTTGCCCGGTGGCGCTATCGCTTACCGGGCCTTTACAACCCGTAGGCCGGGCAAGCGTTAGCGCCGCCCGGCGATGCGCACCCTGACGGTGCGTTTGCACCAGTACTGATCTATGCCGGAGAACACCCCGTGAATGACGCGATCCCCCGCCCGCAGGCGAAAGTCCGTAAAGCGCTGACCCCGCTTCTTGAAATTCGTAACCTCACCAAATCTTTCGATGGCCAGCATGCCGTGGATGACGTCAGCCTGACTATCTATAAAGGCGAAATTTTTGCCCTTCTGGGGGCTTCTGGCTGCGGTAAATCGACCCTGCTGCGTATGCTGGCCGGTTTTGAACAGCCCACCGCCGGGCAAATCATGCTCGATGGCGTGGATCTCTCCAGCGTGCCGCCGTATCAGCGCCCGATTAACATGATGTTCCAGTCCTACGCGCTGTTCCCGCACATGACGGTGGAGCAGAACATCGCCTTTGGCCTGAAGCAGGACAAGCTGCCGAAGGCCGAAATTAACGCGCGCGTGGCCGAAATGCTGAGTCTGGTGCACATGCAGGAGTTCGCGAAGCGCAAACCGCACCAGCTCTCCGGCGGCCAGCGCCAGCGCGTGGCCCTGGCCCGCAGTCTGGCAAAACGCCCTAAACTGCTGCTGCTCGACGAACCGATGGGCGCGCTGGATAAAAAGCTGCGCGACCGTATGCAGCTCGAAGTGGTGGATATCCTCGAGCGCGTGGGGGTGACCTGCGTGATGGTCACCCACGACCAGGAAGAGGCGATGACCATGGCCGGGCGTATCGCGATCATGAACCGCGGGAAGTTCGTGCAGATTGGCGAGCCGGAAGAGATTTACGAGCACCCGACGACCCGCTACAGCGCGGAGTTTATCGGCTCGGTCAACGTTTTCGAAGGGCTGCTGAAAGATCGTCAGGAGGATGGCCTGGTCATCGAATCGCCGGGGCTGCAGCATCCGCTTAAGGTCGATCCTGACAACTCGGTGGTGGATAACGTGCCGGTCTACGTCGCGCTGCGTCCGGAGAAAATCATGCTCTGCGAGGATCCGCCTGCCGATGGCTATAACTTTGCCGTGGGCGAAGTGGTGCACATTGCCTATCTGGGCGACCTGTCTATCTACCACGTGCGGCTGAAAAGCGGGCAGATGCTCAGCGCGCAGCTACAGAACGAACATCGCTACCGCAAGGGGCAGCCGACCTGGGGTGACGAAGTGCGCCTGTGCTGGGACGCTGACAGTTGCGTCGTGCTGACGGTATAAGGAGCGGCCAATGAGTACACTTGAACCTCCAGCCCGCGCAGGCAAACCGGTCGGCGCCGCCGGCTGGCTGACGCGCATGCAGATGAAACACGGCCGCAAGCTGGTGATCGCCATGCCGTACGTGTGGCTGATCCTTCTGTTTCTGCTGCCGTTTCTGATTGTTTTCAAGATAAGCCTGGCGGAAATGGCGCGGGCGATACCGCCTTACACCAACCTGCTGGACTGGGCCGATGGGCAGCTGACGCTGACGCTTAATCTCGGCAACTTCCTGCAGCTCACCGACGACCCGCTCTATTTCGAAGCCTATCTGCAGTCGCTGCAGGTGGCGGCGATCTCGACGCTCTGCTGTCTGGTGATGGGCTACCCGCTGGCGTGGGCGGTGGCGCACAGCAAACCGTCGACGCGTAACATCCTGCTGCTGCTGGTGATCCTGCCGTCGTGGACCTCGTTCCTGATCCGCGTTTACGCCTGGATGGGGATCCTGAAAAACAACGGCGTGCTGAATAATTTTCTCATGTGGCTCGGGGTTATCGATCAGCCGCTGACGATCCTGCACACCAACCTCGCGGTCTATATCGGCATTGTGTACGCCTACCTGCCGTTTATGGTGCTGCCGATCTATACGGCCCTGACGCGCATTGATTATTCGCTGGTGGAAGCGTCGCTCGATCTTGGCGCCCGCCCGTTAAAAACCTTCTTCAGCGTCATTGTCCCGCTGACCAAAGGCGGCATTATCGCCGGGTCAATGCTGGTCTTTATCCCGGCGGTCGGGGAGTTTGTGATCCCGGAACTGCTCGGCGGCCCGGACAGCATCATGATTGGCCGCGTGCTGTGGCAGGAGTTCTTCAATAACCGCGACTGGCCGGTGGCCTCGGCGGTGGCGATCGTGATGCTACTGCTGCTGATCGTGCCGATCATGTGGTTCCACAAGCATCAGCAGAAACAGATGGGAGATCACGGATGAACAACTTACCGGTAGTGCGCTCCCCGTGGCGAATTGCGATCCTGGTGATTGGCTTTACCTTCCTGTATGCGCCGATGCTGATGCTGGTGATCTACTCGTTCAACAGCTCTAAGCTGGTAACGGTCTGGGCGGGCTGGTCGACGCGCTGGTACAGCGAGCTGTTCCACGACGATGCGATGATGAGCGCGGTGGGGCTGAGCCTGACGATTGCCGCCCTGGCGGCGACAATGGCGTCGGTGCTGGGCACGATCGCCGCGCTGGTGATGGTGCGCTTCGGGCGTTTTCGCGGCTCAAACGGGTTCGCCTTTATGATCACCGCGCCGCTGGTTATGCCGGACGTGATCACCGGACTCGCGCTGCTGCTGCTGTTCGTGGCCCTGGCGCACGCCATCGGCTGGCCGGCGGATCGCGGCATGCTCACCATCTGGCTGGCGCACGTCACCTTCTGTACGGCCTACGTGGCGGTAGTGATCTCCTCGCGCCTGCGCGAGCTGGATCGCTCCATTGAAGAGGCGGCGATGGATCTTGGCGCGACGCCTCTGAAGGTCTTTTTCATCATCACCCTGCCGATGATTATGCCGGCGGTGATCTCCGGCTGGCTGCTGGCGTTTACGCTGTCGCTGGACGATCTGGTTATCGCCAGCTTTGTCTCCGGACCGGGCGCGACGACGCTGCCGATGCTGGTCTTCTCCAGCGTGCGCATGGGGGTCAACCCGGAGATTAACGCCCTGGCTTCCATCATCCTCGGCGTGGTCGGAATTGTCGGATTTATCGCCTGGTATTTGATGGCGCGCGCGGAAAAGCAGCGCGTGCGCGATATCCAGCGTGCAAGACGCGGCTGAAGGATTTAAAATTTCCAGTGAAGTGCCGCGCATGACGCGGCACTGTTTTTCAGGGAAGTAAAACATTGGGATTATTAAAAAAATCACGTACTACGCACGCGCGTCCTAACGTACCTGCACTGGTTCAGGTGGCGGCGCTCGCCATTATTATGATCCGCTGCCTGGACGTGCTGATGATTCTGAACACCCTGGGCGTGCGCGGCATCGGTGAATTCATTCACCGCAGCGTGCAGACGTGGAATCTGACGCTGGTCTTTTTGAGCAGCCTGGTGCTGGTGTTTATCGAGATCTACTGCGCGTTTTCGCTGGTCAAAGGGCGCAACTGGGCGCGCTGGGTCTATCTGCTGACGCAAATTACCGCCGCCAGCTATCTGTGGGCCGCCTCTCTGGGATACGGCTACCCGGAGCTGTTCAGCATTGCCGGGGAATCCAAGCGCGAGATCCTGCGCGCGCTGTTTATGCAAAAACTTCCGGATATGCTGGTGCTCTGTCTACTCTTCGTTCCGGCCTCAAGCCGGCGGTTCTTCCGCCTGCAATAATGTGTATAATCGCAGCCCTCGTGATTCTTAAGGTTTTCATATGCAGTGCGCACTCTATGACGCCGGACGCTGCCGCTCCTGTCAGTGGATAGAACAGCCGGTTTCTCAACAACTCACCGCCAAAATGGCCGACCTGCAACAGCTGCTGGCAGCACACGCGGTGGGCGAGTGGTGCGCACCCGTCAGCGGCCCGGAGCTGGGCTTTCGTAATAAAGCCAAAATGGTGGTCAGCGGCAGCGTTGAAAAACCGCTGCTGGGGATGCTGCACCGCGACGGCACGCCGGAAGATTTAACCGACTGCCCGCTGTATCCCGCCTCGTTTGAGCCCGTCTTTGCCGCGCTGAAACCATTTATCGCGCGCGCGGGGTTAACGCCCTACAGCGTTGCTCGCAGGCGCGGCGAGCTGAAATACCTTCTGCTGACGGAAAGCCAACTCGACGGCGGCATGATGCTGCGCTTCGTGCTGCGTTCGGAAGCCAAGCTCGAGCAGCTGCGCGCGGCGCTGCCGTGGCTGCAGGAACAGCTGCCGCAGCTGAAGGTCATTACCGCAAATATTCAGCCGGTGCATATGGCGATCATGGAAGGGGAGAAAGAGATTTTCTTCACCGACCAGCACGCGCTGGCCGAAAGCTTCAACGGCGTGCCGCTGTGGATCCGCCCGCAAAGCTTCTTCCAGACCAACCCAACCGTGGCTAGTAGTCTGTACGCCACCGCCCGCGACTGGGTTCGTGCGTTAAACATCCATCATATGTGGGATCTCTTCTGCGGCGTGGGCGGCTTTGGCCTGCACTGCGCCACGCCAGAGATGCGGCTCACCGGAATAGAGATTTCTGCCGAAGCGATAGCCTGCGCGAAACAGTCCGCCGCCGGGCTGGGGTTAACGAATCTTCACTTCCAGGCGCTGGACTCCACGCAGTTTGCGACCGGCCAGGGCAACGTGCCGGAGCTGGTGCTGGTCAACCCGCCGCGCCGCGGCATCGGCAAGGCGCTGTGCGACTACCTGAGCCAGATGGCGCCCGAGTACATCGTCTATTCCAGCTGTAACGCCCAGACCATGGCGAAAGACATTGGCAGCCTGCCGGGCTACCGCATTGAACGCGTTCAGCTTTTCGATATGTTCCCGCATACCGCGCATTATGAAGTGTTGATGCTGCTCGTGAAATCTTAAACAAAATGTGAACTCTTCCCCCGCTCGAAATCAGGTAAGCTTACGTCATAAGACATGAATAAAGGCTTACCCATGAAGCAGATCCTGCTGGTGGAAGACGACCATGATATCGCGGCGCTTCTGCGACTCAATTTAGAAGACGAAGGCTATGCCATCACCCACGAGCCCGACGGGGGCAAGGCCTTACTGCGTCTTGAAAAACAGCCGTGGGATGCGGTGATCCTCGACCTGATGCTGCCCAGCGTTGACGGTCTGGAGATTTGCCGCCGTATCCGTCAGATGACGCGCTACCTGCCGGTGATCATCATCAGCGCCCGCAGCAGCGAGACCGACCGCATTACCGGGCTGGAAACCGGCGCCGATGATTATCTGGCTAAGCCGTTCTCGGTGCAGGAACTCATTGCGCGCATCAAAGCGCTGTTCCGCCGCCAGCAGGCGATGGGGCAGGTGCAAACCGACGGTCAAATTCAGGCCCACGGTCTGACCATCGATCCGCTGGCGCGCAGCGTGCTGCTTCACGGCCAGGTGGTGGATCTCACTCCGCGTGAATTCGAGCTGCTCTACTTCTTTGCCCGTCATCCTGGCGAGGTCTTTTCTCGTCTGGCGCTGCTGGAGCAGGTCTGGGGCTATCAGCACGAAGGCTATGAGCATACCGTTAACACCCATATCAACCGCCTGCGCATCAAGATTGAGAAGGACGCCGCCGAGCCGGAGATTATTCGCACCGTCTGGGGCAAGGGCTATAAATTTGCGGAGCCAAATCATGATGCGCCGCTTTAGCCTGAGTCAGCGTCTGACGCTGCTGTTCATCCTGCTGATGATGCTCTGCGCCACCGTCGCCTGCGCTGTACAGCTCTACACCAGTACGCAGTACGGTAACGCGATGGTGCAGCGGCTGTCGGGCGGGCTGGCGCAGCAGATAGTCCAGCGTGAACCGATTCTGGACGCGCAGGGCAGGGTCGACCGAAGGGCTCTCAAGCCGCTGTTCGATCGGCTGATGACCTTTAATCCGAGCGTTGAACTGTATGTTGTCTCCCCGGACGGCGATATCCTGGCCGATGCCGCACCGCCGGGCCACATTCAGCGACAAAAAATCGATCTGGCCCCGGTTCAGACCTTCCTGAGCGGTACCGCCATACCGATCCTGGGCGACGATCCTCGCAGTCAAAATAAAAAGGTCTTTAGCGCCACGCCGCTGCGGCAGGACGGCGAGCTTAAGGGCTACCTGTACATTATTTTGCAGGGCGAGGAGTCAAACGCCCTGGCGGAAATGGCCTGGCATAAGGCGCTGTGGAGCACGGTGCTGTGGTCATTGCTGTGGGTCGCGCTGTTTGGCCTGCTGGCAGGTTTACTGGTCTGGTACTGGGTCACGCGCCCGGTAAAACAGCTGACGGTGGAGCTCGCCGGGCTGGAGCAGGACAGCATCAGCGCTATCAGACAGCTGGCGGCGCAGCCATCGGACGCGGCGGCAAAGGATGAAGTGGCGATCCTGCGCAACAGCTTTATCGAGCTGGCGCGCAAAATCACCCGCCAGTGGGACCAGCTGGCCGACAGCGATCGCCAGCGCCGGGAGTTTATCGCCAACATTTCGCACGATCTCCGTACGCCGCTGACCTCGCTGCTGGGCTATCTGGAAACCCTGTCGCTAAAAGCCGCCACGCTGACGCCGCAGGAGCACCAGCAGTATCTCGCCACCGCGCTGCGTCAGGGACAAAAAGTCCGTCATCTTTCGCAGCAGCTGTTCGAGCTGGCGCGCCTTGAGCACGGCGGCATTAAGCCACAGCGCGAGCGTTTCGCGATGGGGGAGCTGATTTCCGACGTGGCGCAGAAGTTTGAGCTCACCGCCCGCACGCGAGAAGTGAATCTGCATATTGACGTGCCGGGACCGCTGCCGCTGATTAACGCCGACGTGTCGATGATCGAACGCGTGGTGACCAACCTGCTCGATAACGCGATGCGCCATACGCCATCTGGTGGGGAAATTCGTCTGGCGGTCTGGCAGGAGAATGAACGGCTTCAGGTCGAAGTGGCTGACAGCGGAACGGGCGTGGACGCCTCGCTGCGCGACGATCTGTTCCAGCGGCCGTCGGCATTGAATACCCAGGCATCGCGGGAGAATCGCGGCGGGTTGGGGCTGTTAATCGTGAAACGTATGCTGGAGCTGCACGGCGGCGGGATCAGGCTGATGGAGTCGGTGAGCGGGGCGCGGTTCAGGTTCTTTGTGCCGCTGTGAGAGAGTGCCGGGTGGCGGCTTCGCTTACCCGGCCTACAGACTACCACCCCCGTAGGCCGGGCCACCCGGCAAAAAAATCTTACTGCGGGAACCACTGCTCGCTGATTTTCTGATACGTACCGTCCGCTTTAATCGCTTTCAGCGCGCCGTTCAGTTTTTCCAGCAGGGCCTTGTTATCCGGACGTACCGCGATGCCGAGACCCGTACCGAAGTACTGCGGATCGGTCACTTTCTCGGTTGCGGTGCCCAGCTGCGGATTGGTTTTCAGCCATTCGTTCACCACGGCGGTATCGCCGAACACGCCGTCGATGCGGCCATTTTTCAGGTCGATAATCGCGTTCTGATAGCTGTCATAGGCTACGGTTTTCACTTCAGGATGTTTGTCCTGGAGGTATTTCTGGTGCGTGGTGCCGTTTTCCATCCCGATGCGTTTGCCTTTCAGCTGATCGAAAGAGGTATAGGCGCCTTTCTTCGCAATCACGACCGCCGAGTTGGCGTAGTACGGGTCGGTAAACGCAACCTGCTTGCTGCGCTCAGGCGTGATGTCCATCCCGGAGATCACCGCGTCGTATTTTTTAAATTTCAGCGACGGGATCAGGCTGTCGAAGGCATGGTTGGTAAAGGTGCAGTCGGCCTGCAATTGTTTGCACAGCGCTTTCGCCAGATCGATATCGAAACCCACGATCTGGTTGCTGGCATCCAGCGATTCAAACGGCGGATAGGTGGCGGACACGCCAAAATTGATTTTATCAGCTGCGGATGCGCCAGCGGCGAAGGTGGCGAGTAATGCGGCCAGAACTAACTTTTTCATTGTAATGCTCCCGTCTGTCTTATTTATGCGCCGTGTCTGCGGCATGGATGTACAATGCCATTTAATGAATTTATATGCAATAAAAATGATTAAGTATTATTTGTGTGGTAAAAAAAAAGCGGATAACCCATCAGGTTACCCGCTTCATGCATACAGTTTTATGCACTCGCGTAGTTAATTTCTGCGCTCAAACGCCAGCGCTTTACGCTCGATCAGGCGCATCATCAGCGTCAACAGGCCGTTAACCACCAGATAGACCACGCCTGCCGCACCGAACACCATCACGTCATAGGTGCGTCCATACAGCAGCTGTCCGTGACCCATCACCTCCATCAGGGTGATGGTGTAGGCCAGGGAGGTACTCTTGAACACCAGCACCACTTCGTTGGAGTAGGAGGAGAGCGCGCGCTTAAAGGCGTACGGCAGCAGGATCGCCAGCGTGTCTTTCTTGCTCATGCCCAGCGCTCCGCAGGACTGCCATTGTCCTTCCGGAATGGCGCGGATCGCCCCGTAGAACAGCTGGGTGGTATAGGCCGCACTGTTAAGCGAAAGGGCAATCAGGGCGCACAGCCAAGGTTCAGAGAGCAGATGCCAGATAACCGGATATTCCTGCAGCGACGGGAACTGGCCCGGGCCGTAGTAAATCAGGAAGATCTGCACCAGCAGCGGCGTACCGGTAAACAGGGTGATGTAGCCGCGCACAATCCACACCAGCACCGGCGTTTTCAGCGTCAGGATGATGGTGAAGATAAGGGCCAGGATCAGCGCCACGATAATGGACGCCACGGTCAGCGTCAGGCTGGTGTGCAGCCCTTTCATCAGCTCGGGGAAATATTCAAGCATCAGCCTGGTCTCCGTTCAAAGCGCGTCGCACGCAGGTCAATACGCTTGAGGATGTACTGACTGAGCAACGTGATCACCAGGTAGATAGCCGCCGCCACAATGTACCAGGTAAAAGGCTCCTGGGTGCGGGTGGCGATGCTTTTGGTTTGCAGCATCAAATCATTGACGCTAATCAGGCTCACCAGCGCGGTATCTTTCAGCAGCACCAGCCACTGGTTGCCGAGGCCCGGCAGGGCATGACGCCACATCTGCGGCATGACCAGGCGGAAGAAGATCGCTGATTTCGACAGGCCTAACGCCTGGCCGGACTCCCACTGCCCCTGCGGCACGGCTTTCAGCGCACCGCGCAGGGTTTGCGACGCGTACGCGGAGTAGAGCAGGGAGAGAGCAATCACGCCGCACAGGAACGGACTGACGTCGAAGTTTTCAATCTGCATCTGCACCGGGATCTGCGCAAAGCCAAGATTGATCGTGAAGCCGTCCGACAGCGTCAGCAGCAGCTGTGAGGAACCGAAATAGATAAACAGGACCACCAGAATTTCCGGTAGCCCACGCAGCACGGTGACCAGCGCGGAGCCTGTCCAGGCGACGGGGAACCATTTCGCGGATTCCCACACCGCAAAGAACATCGCCAGCACGAGGCCGATAATCAGTGCGCAAACGGCAAGGCCGACGGTCATCCCGGCGGCGCTTGCTAAAGGAAAAATTTCATTCATCAGGAATTACTTCTGGAACCATTTTTTGTAGATGGTTTCGTAGGTGCCGTCTTTCTTCACTTTTTCCAGCGCAGCGTTGAATTTCTGCTGCAGCTCAGTGTTGCCCTGACGAACGGCAATCCCCAGACCGGTACCGAAGTAATCCTTATCGGTCACTTTGTCGCCCACTGGCGCCAGCTTGTCGTTGGCTTTCAGCCACTCGGTAACAACCGCGGTATCACCAAATACGCCGTCGATACGGCCATTTTGCAGATCCAGCTTCGCGTTCTGGTAGCTGTCATACGGAACGGTGGTGATTTCCGGATGTTTATCCATGATGAATTTCTGGTGCGTGGTGCCGTTCTGCACGCCAACTTTTTTGCCTTTCAGCTGATCGACAGAGGTGAATTTACCTTTCTGACCAATGAACAGGGCGGAGTTGTCGTAGTAAGGGGTGGTAAACAGCACCTGCTTTTCACGCTCAGGAGTGATGTCCATACCGGCCATCACGGCGTCGATACGGCGGAACTTCAGGCTTGGGATCAGGCTGTCGAACGCCTGGTTGCTGAAGGTACAGGTCGCATCGATCTCTTTACACAGGGCGTTAGCCAGGTCCACGTCGAAGCCAACAATTTTATTGTTCGCATCAATCGACTCAAACGGAGGGTAAGAGGCTTCCGTGGCGAAACGAATGGTCTGGGCTGCGGTAGCAGAAAGGGTAACGCCAGCAAGCAGCACGGCAAGTAATACTTTTTTCATTATATTTCCCCTGACACAATCAATGAGATAAATAGTTTTTGAAGGCATCGGTTTGCGGGTTCGCGAAGCAGCTCGCATCACCTTGCTCAACGATATACCCGTTTTCCATGTAGACCACACGGCTGGCGGTTTTACGCGCCACTTCCACTTCGTGGGTGACGATAACCTGCGTAATATTGGTTTCCGCCAGCTCGCGAATGATGCTGACGATCTGGGCGGTAATTTCCGGGTCCAGCGCCGCGGTTGGCTCATCAAACAGCAGTACCGCAGGCTCCATCATCAGCGCGCGGGCAATGGCTACGCGCTGCTGCTGACCACCGGAAAGGTGCAGCGGGTAGCGGTCGCTGTAGGGCTTAAGGCGCAGACGATCCAGCAGCTTTTCAGCGCGCGCGATCGCCTGATCCTTACTTAACCCCAGCACGCGGCACGGCGCTTCAATCAGGTTTTGCAGAACGGTCAGATGCGGCCAGAGATTGTATTGCTGGAAGACCATGCCGACGTTTTGACGCAGTTCGCGAATCGCTTTATCAGACGGCGTTTTCGCGAAATCAAAATGGTTACCGGCAATTGCCAGCGTACCTGAACGGGGCATTTCAAGCAGATTAAGGACGCGCAGAAGGGAACTTTTGCCTGCACCGCTTGGGCCAAGCAAAACCAGCGTTTCGCCTTCCGGGCAGTTCAGCGTGATGTCAAACAGCGCCTGGTGTGCGCCGTAGAAGCAGTTAATGCCGTTTAGTTTAATACTCATCGGGGCAGTCTTTACTCATCCAGGCAATCTATAGCAATTGAGGCCGCAGATAGTACCGTTGACAGAATAGTTATGCAATATTTATGCGTTAAAAGTTAAATATAACCCGTGTTTCCTCTTAAACATAGCACAAAATAGCGAACGGTAAGGTCGGCGAGTATAAATGTCGGCATTCCGCATGAAATGCCGCACATTTTACGGGGGTTACTAGGTTATATCGGCGGGTTTAGCGATTCTCAATCGACTGGCGAAGCGTGCCTGCCGGGGCATGAACGCTACCGCCAACGTAGCGCACGTCGTCTACCGCCCAGCACTGTCCTTCACGGATCATCAGCACTTCATCCTGCCAGGTTTGGGTTCCCTGCGTCAGCTTCACGCGCAGCGGAATATTGCGGGCATCGGTATTCGGGATGGTTGACGCGCTGGCTACTTCGGCGCTGTCCGGCAGCGTGGTACGGCTGGAGAACGGATCGGATTTCAGCAGCGCGTTGTGCTGCGGATCGCGGGTGGCATCGTTAAGCAATTTTGCCAGACCGTCGCTCAGATACGGGCGCAGGCCGGTGAGATCGTTGCTGCGGTGCTGGATGCGATAATCATAGAACTGCTGCGCCACGGCGTCCGGGCCGCCCTCAATGCAGGGGCCGCTGCGGGTACCGATATCCTTAAAGGCTGGCGTGACCGTGGTGGTACAGGCGCTGAGCACCAGCGCGCAGGGCACCAAAAGTGTTAAAGCAGAATAGCGCATGTTGATTTCCTTATTTATTAACTATCCTTTCAATCATAGCGTAACGAACCGATAATGCTGTGCCTAAGGCATTGAACGCTAAAGTAAGGAGAGAAACCATGCAGTTTTCAACAACGCCAACCCTGGAAGGGCAGACAATAACCGAGTACTGCGGTGTGGTTACCGGCGAAGCCATTCTCGGCGCCAATATCTTCCGCGACTTTTTTGCCGGTATCCGCGACATCGTTGGCGGCCGCTCGGGCGCATATGAAAAAGAGCTGCGCAAAGCGCGTGAAATCGCCTTTAAAGAGCTCGGCGAGCAGGCGGAAGCCCTCGGTGCGGACGCGGTCGTGGGGATTGATATCGACTACGAAACGGTCGGAAAAGATGCCAGCATGCTGATGGTGAGCGTAAGCGGTACGGCGGTGAAAACCCTCCGATGAGGCGTTCGCTTGCCACGCTCCTGCTGGCGCTGCTGCTGGCAGGATGCGTTACGGAAAAGGGGATCGTTGATAAAGGCGCCTACGAGCTGGACACGCGTCATCAGGCGCAGGCGGCTTACCCGCGCATCAAGGTGCTGGTGATCCACTATACCGCGGATGATTTTGACAGTTCGCTGGCCACCCTGACGGATAAGAACGTCAGCTCTCACTATTTGATTCCGGCTAACCCCCCTGCACCAGACGGTAAACCGCGCATCTGGCAGCTGGTGCCTGAAAGCGAACTGGCCTGGCATGCGGGCATTAGCTTCTGGCGCGGCACCAACCGCATTAATGATACGTCGGTCGGCATTGAGCTGGAGAACCGCGGCTGGCAAAAAACGTCGGGCGTTAAGCAATTTACGCCGTTTGAGCCTGCGCAAATTGCGGCGCTGGTGCCGCTCGCAAAAGACATTATTGCCCGCTACAACATCAGACCTGAAAATGTGGTGGCCCATTCGGACATCGCCCCGCAGCGCAAAGACGATCCCGGCCCGCTGTTCCCGTGGCAGGCGCTGGCCATGCAGGGTATCGGCGCGTGGCCCGACCCGGCGCGGGTGGCGTTTTACCTGAACGGTAAGCCGCGAGATGAACTTGTGGAGCAAAAGGTACTGCTCGATCTGCTGGCGCGCTACGGCTATGAGGTGACCGATAACATGACGAACGCGCAGCAGAAGCGCGTGATCGTCGCGTTTCAGATGCATTTTCGCCCGGCGCGCTGGGACGGCGTGGCCGATCGCGAAACGCTGGCTATCGTGGAGGCGCTGTTAGAGCGCTACGGGCAGGGGTAATCCTTCGGGTTACCCGACTCCACTTTTTCACGGTCTTCTTTTGGACTGATTTTTTAATCACATTCACCGCGTTGATGTTTTATAGTTTCCTCAGTCGAAATTACTCGCAAACGTGTTTGACAATATATCGACACGACAAATAAGAAACACTGATGTGCTAACGTCTTAGCTTTACTTTGCATTTGTTAAATGGACTACGCATTTATGCGCTGTGATTGCGCACGTTCACCTTTTCAATTTAATTTTAACAGGTATAACTATGTTAAGTATCTATGGTAAAAATAGCCGTCCACAAGCTGAACTCGACGCTATTATCGCGGCAACTGAAGGTTTTGAAGAAAGAACCTTACGCAAATGGCAGCGTATCAGTACCGAGAACAACGAAAATATTCATTTTATCGTTAGCGGTGAAGTTGAATTCCGCCGCGAGTCGGATGAACTGTGTATGTTCACTCTGCAGAATAAATGTATTTTCGGTCTCTCCTCTATTTATTATAACTCAACGCATATGTACGGCCTGGTTCGTGCCAGTACCGTCGTAAGAACCCTTAAAAAAGAGGATTTTTTCCGTCTGATGAGCGAAAAAAACCTGTGGGAAGCCTTGAGTAAAGTCCTCTCCTGGTATGTTTGCCTGCTCAGCAAGCGTGACGAAGTGCTGGTGGCCCGCAGCGCATACTCGATTGTTCGCGAATTCTTGCTGGAAATTAACGAACTGATGGTGCACCATCAGCGCGATATCAATATTTACGACTATATTCAGGAATATACCAGCCTGGCCCGAAGTACCATTATTAAAATTCTCGCCGACCTGAAAAAAGGTAATTATATTCAGGTTGATAAAGGCCGTCTAATGTATTTGTCAGCACTGCCGGAGAAATATTAATCGCTGTTCATCTCCTTTTTAAGTAAAAGGGTTGTTATGTTTCAGTGAGTTATTTGCCTGCGTTTCTGCCGTGGTTTCATCCTCTGGAGGCGTGGGCATTTTCCCCTGCGAATAATCTTTTTCCTGTTCTTTTAACGCCTTCATTAATAATGCCTTGATAGCCCCGTCATCAACTGTCTGACCGGTATTATCCTGTTCGGGGATAGCAGAATTCTTCACTTCTGTTCCTGGCAATGTATCCCGGGAAATATCATGCGGCATTTCACCGTCGGGCGCCTGCTGCCAGTCGGCATCGCCGCTATCAATGGGCATCTCCTGCAGCGGCGGCATCTCTTTTGTCACCGGTTCTTGCTTTGGTTCAGGCTGCGGGAACGGTTTACTGACATAGACATAATGCATATCCGATAGCGTCGTTTCTGGCTTAACGGCGCTCGCTTTTACTGGCTCAGGTACCGGATGGCGCAGATCCCAGTAGAGATGAGCGTAGAGTCCCGCAGCGATCGTCATCACTATTCCCATCGCCCAGATCAGGGTGGCACAGACCACTTTTTTCAGCGAGGGGCGCCGGTAAGAAAACCAGACCGGTGCGTTCAGGGTAGCGCTGCGCTGGGCAGCCAGAGTAATTGTCGACATTATGAATGCTTCTCCTGCGCGTTGGGGGTCGCAGATATATTTGCGGGCTGAATAAGTACGCTTGGCGTAGTCCGGGTTTCACGCATTAACTGCATCAATGTATCTTCACCCGCAATCCCGTCCACATGCAGATGCATTTTCTGCTGAAACTCGCGGGTACGTTGCATCAGTTCGGCCGTCCACACCTTTGTGTGGGTTTCGGGTAGATTCAGCGCCAGACTAAGCTGCCGATCCATCCAGCCCAGATCTTTGGCGCTGCTTTCGGCGCTCACGGCATCTTTCCCCTGCGGTGTAAGGTGGTGCAATTGGGTGTAATTGCCCGTAGCATGCTGGTTAAACCAGCTGCGGCTTACCTGCCAGGTGCGATTATTCATCAGCAGATCCAGCGATTTATCATCTACTCTGGCCACCACGGCATAGTTCAGGTGATCGCCTGTTTTGATCTCGCCGATCCACGGGTAACCCTCTTTTGCCAGCTCTTCGACCGGAGCGCTGCCCTCCTTACACATCAGGTTGACCTGCCCGGCGTTCTGGCAGAGCGCCTCTTCCATCGTCGCGTCATAACCCCACATGGTATAGAGCTGATGCATCGCATCGGGCTTGTTCACCACTTCATTATCAATAACCGGCACCGCTGGGGCGTCGGTTTTTGGTGCCTGCGGTTTCCAGCTGGCCATCACGGGCAGCTGTACCGGCAGTCTGGCGGTAATGGTGGGCATCAATGTCCAGCCGCAGGCGGCAAACAGTACGGAGGCAAAAAGGCCCATAACGGCAAGGCGTTTGCCCTTCGGTTTCGCCGGCAGAACTTCTCCGGCGGCGAGGCGCAGATGGCGCGGCGATACCTGCGCTGAACGCTCGGTCCAGGCGGCTAGCATCGCAAGGTGCGCCAGCTCATTGAGTTTGCCAGCCTGTCCTTTGGTCAGAACGTGCATCTTGCGCATGCGGGCCCGGGTGAACGGCGTCGCGTCGCTGCCATGCGCTTCACACTGGGCCTGAACATAGCTCAGGGACTCGCGGCAGGTGAGGGGCCGGAGCGTGTGATGCGTATGAAGAGATTCACGCAATCCGGACTGCAGGAGGATGGCTTCCTGGTCGGCCGATCCCATCAGCACAACCGACAGAGGCACATCCAGCTCCTGCGCGCGGGTTAACAGCATGTACAGTGCGTCATGGCAATTCGCTTTCATCGACTGAATATGCGAAATGACCAGCACTTTACGCGTGGTTTTGCGGGACAACATCTCGTCCTGCCACTGGCGCAGCACAGCATCAATAGCCTGGATCCGGGTTTTGCTCTCATTGGTGGTGGTGTTGAGTTTATAGAGCAGGCCGCTGGCGCTGAGTTTCGGGAAGGCGTTAATGGCAAGCAGCGTGTCGTCATGCTTTTTCAGCGCATCGCAAAACTGCGAGGCGAGATAGCTGTCGTCGCTTAAGAGCGCAGTGACGCCTGTTGTCTGGCACTTCTCTTTCAGCAAACCGAACACATCCTGATGATACGGAACAAAAAAATCACCTGGCATCCGGGTGATAGTCCGGAAAGGCTGGGTAGTGAAATTAAAATGGCGCATATACATAGCGTATTACCGTCTCTTTGATTCATAGCAAGGAGCCGGAAAAGTAAAGGATACAGGCGGAAGGGGCAATTTGAATGCAGGATAAAAATATTCTTTCTGCGCCTCTATCATTAGTTTATTTAACGATCAACCTTTTTCTAAATTATTGTTAGCGGAAGTGTGAATGGGCGGAGGCGAGGAAACACATTAGTATTTACGCCACTCACTCATACAGCCCTGTGCTGTGAATTACTGACTGGCAGAAAGGCTCGTTAAAAAATGCGGATGTCATTTGTTACTCAATTGATTATGCCCTGCGTCATGTTTGTGCTGCTTATTTTCTGCGGCCAGCAAGGGTATATGGTTTATAAAGATTATAAGAAAGTGACGAACAGGTTGTCTGATTCAAAACAGAATACGCAAAAAAAAAGTCACGATGAAACCCAGTTTGTACTTTTTACGCCGGCGGTAATGCCGGCGCAACAGCCAGCGGCGGTGAAAACGCCGCTCAGTGCGGAAATCGAAGGTATTCTCAGCAGCGATGAAGCCTGGCTGTCCTTTGCGGTGATAAAAACCCCCGCCGGACAAAAGAGCTATCGCGAGGGCGAAATGCTCGCCGGTTTTGACAATGCCTATATTGCCGAAATTCATGCCGATAATGTGGTGGTGAATTATGAAGGCGCGCCGCAGGTTATTTCACTTAACAAGCCAGACTATTTCAAAGGCGGCGTGGATAGCGCCCCGGCAACCAAATCGAAGAAAGATGCAGGGTTGGATAATCTGCATCTGGATGATTATCTGGTGTTAAAACCGTTAATCGAAAAAGGCCAGCTGGAAGGCTACAACATTAATCCACGCAATGCGTCGTCTTTCTACAGCCATGCTGGCCTGGAAAAAGGTGATGTGGTGGTAAAAGTTGACGATGTGGATATGACTAAAGAGGCGCAGGCAAAAGAGATCGTTGCCCGCTGGTCAAAAATGAAAGAAGCGGATGTCATTATTCGGCGTCACGCTCACCTTGAAAATATTCGGGTCAATGTTCTAAACAATTAATAAGTGTACAGACATGAAGAAATTTCCATGGGCGTGCGTAGCGCTGACCGCATTGTCGTTATATTCAGGTTCGCTGTTCGCGGCGAACTTTAGCGCCAGTTTCAAAAATACCGATGTCCGCGAATTTATCGATACCGTCGGGCGTAACCTTAATAAAACCATTCTGGTCGATCCTTCCGTTCAGGGAACGGTGTCGGTTCGCACCTACAACGTACTGACGGAAGATGAATATTACCAGTTCTTCCTGAGCGTGCTGGATCTCTATGGTCTGTCGGTGATCCCGATGGATAACGGGATGGTGAAAGTCGTGCGCTCTTCGGTGGCCCGCATGTCGGGCGCACCGATTGCCGACAGCAAAAACCCCGGCAAAGGTGACGAAATTATCACCCGCGTGGTGCGGATGGAGAACGTCCCGGTACGTGAGCTGGCTCCCCTGCTGCGTCAGCTGAACGACGCCTCCGGCATCGGCAACGTGGTCCATTTTGAACCGTCAAACGTGCTGCTGTTAACCGGCAAAGCCTCGGTGGTTAACCGCCTGGTGGATCTGGTGCAGCGTGTGGATCAAAGCGGCGTCCAGCGCCGTGAAATCGTGCAGCTCCGTTTTGCCTCGGCCAAAGATCTTTCTGACATGTTGAACAACCTCAACAACGAAGAGCAGAAAGGGCAAAACGCCCCGCAGCTGGCGACCAAAGTGGTCGCCGACGACGAAACCAACAGCCTGGTGATCAGCGGCAGCCCGGACGCGCGTCAGCGCACCCGGATGCTGATCTCCCAGCTCGATCGCGAGCAGAACAACGAGGGCAACACCCGCGTCTTCTACCTGAAATACGCCAACGCCAGCAAAGTGGTGCCGGTGCTGACGGGGATCGGCGAGCAATTGAAGGATAAAGCGGGCGGCGGCAAGAGCAAAGCCGCGCCGATGGCAGGCGACCTGAATATTACCGCCGACGAGTCTACCAATTCGCTGGTGATCACCGCCCAGCCAAACGTCATGAACTCGCTGGAAAAAGTGATCGACAAGCTGGATATCCGCCGTCCGCAGGTGCTGGTGGAGGCGATCATCGCCGAAGTTCAGGACGGTAACGGTCTGGATCTGGGCGTGCAGTGGACCGGTAAACACGGTGGGGTTCAGTTTGGTTCTACCGGCCTGCCGATCAGCCAGATCAAGAAGTCAAAAGTCATTGGCAGCTATACGGGTCTGGCGACCGGTTTCTTTAACGGCGACTTTGGCGCGCTGATGACGGCGCTGTCCACTAACGGTAAAAACGACATTCTGTCGACACCGAGCGTGGTGACGCTGGATAACAAAGAGGCGTCGTTCAACGTCGGTCAGGACGTGCCGGTACTCTCCGGTTCGCAGACCACCAGCGGCGATAACGTGTTTAACTCGGTGGAACGTAAAACCGTTGGTACGAAGCTGAAAATCGTACCGCAGATCAACGATGGCGACATGATCCATCTGAAGATCGAGCAGGAAGTTTCCAGCGTGGATAACACCTCGACGGCCGATGCCAGCCTGGGCCCAACGTTCAACACCCGCACTATCAACAATGAAGTGATGGTCCACAGTGGGCAGACAGTGGTACTGGGCGGCCTGATGGAAAACGTCACCAAACAGTCGGTCTCGAAAGTGCCGCTGCTGGGTGATATTCCGGTGGTGGGTCAGCTGTTCCGCTATACCTCCCAGGACAGCGCCAAACGTAACCTGATGGTGTTTATTCACACCACCGTACTGCGCGACGACGACAACTACGGCGCTGCGTCGAAAGAGAAATACGATCAGATCCAGGCGCGTCAACAGCAGCGTATGGAAGAGCACAAGCTGGGCATCGTAGAGAATGCTGATTCACCGATGCTGCCAGCCTATCCGTCCCAGAGCCGCACCGCGCCGGTGAGCGCCAGTGCGCCGGTGTCGACCCGCAACCCGTTTAAAGAGTAAGGCGCAAGCGACATGACCGAGATGAGTAATGCGCTCTGTACCAGCACCTGGGCGAAAGAGAACGGGGTCCTGTTCTATAACGACGAGGTTTATATCCGCGAGGATGCGCAGGCGTATGCCCTGCTGGAGATGCGCCGCGTGTTGGGGCGCTCCTATGCCCCGACGATCCTGACGGCGGAAGCGTTTGACGAACTGCTGACCAACATCTGGCAGCAGAACAGCGGCGTCTCGCAGCAGCTGGTGGACGACATGGACGCCGATATTGACCTGATGGCGTTAACCGAGGAGATCCCGGACAACGAAGATCTGCTCGATAACGACGAGAACTCGCCGGTGATCCGCCTGATCAACGCCATTATGGGCGAAGCGGTGAAGGAGGGGGCCTCCGATATTCACATCGAGACCTTCGAGCGCACCCTGAGCATTCGTTTTCGCGTTGACGGCGTGCTGCGTCCGGTGCTGCAGCCGGCGCGCAAGCTCGCGCCGCTGCTGGTGTCGCGTATCAAAGTGATGTCCAAACTGGACATCGCCGAAAAACGTCTCCCCCAGGACGGTCGTATCTCGCTGCGCATTGGTCGTAAAGCCATTGACGTGCGTGTCTCCACTATTCCGTCTCAGTACGGCGAACGCGTGGTGATGCGTCTGCTGGACAAAAGCAACCTTAAGCCGGACATCAACAAGCTCGGTCTGATTGACGAAGAGCTGGTGAAGTTAAAGGGACTGATTGAACGTCCGCACGGCATCATCCTGGTGACCGGCCCGACCGGTTCGGGGAAAAGTACCACCCTGTACGCGCTGCTGTCGGCGCTTAACGGCCATGAACGCAACATTCTGACCGTGGAAGATCCGATCGAGTATGAACTGGAAGGGGTCGGGCAGACCCAGGTCAACCCGCGCGTGGACATGACCTTTGCGCGCGGACTGCGCGCCATTCTGCGCCAGGACCCGGACGTGGTGATGATCGGGGAAATTCGTGACGGTGAAACCGCGCAAATCGCGGTACAGGCCTCGCTCACCGGTCACCTGGTGATGTCCACGCTGCACACCAACAGTGCCGCGGGCGCCATTACCCGTCTGCGTGATATGGGGCTAGAGTCATTTTTAATTGGTTCGTCGCTGCTTGGCGTCATTGCCCAGCGTCTGGTGCGTCGGCTGTGTCCGCACTGCCGCACGACCAGTCCGCTGGATGACAATGAGAAAGCGCTATTCACCTTTATGGAAACGCCGCCGAAAGCGATTTATCGCGCCGTGGGCTGTGAACAGTGTCGCCAGAGCGGCTACCAGGGACGCGCAGGCATCCATGAATTTCTGGTGGTCGACAGCGCCATGCGCCGTGCGATCCATGAAGACAAAGATGAGATGTCCATCGAAACGCAGCTTTTCAAAGAGGCCTACAGCCTGCGTGAAAACGGTCTGCTGAAGGTGATCTCCGGCGTGACCTCGCTGGAAGAGGTGATGCGCGTCACCGCCGAGCGCGGGGGGGATGCGTAATGGCGTGGTATGCGTGGTCCGCGACGGACGCTGCGGGGAAAACCCAGCGCGGCACCCTTCAGGCCGAAGGGCCAAAGCAGGTGCGCCAGATGCTGCGCGAACAGAAGCTGATGCCAGTGAACATTGCGCCGACCAGCGATCCGGCGGCGGGAAAAAACGCCCGTAAAGGGGCAAAACTGTCGATTCCGGTGCTGTCGATGTTTACCCGACAGCTCGCGACGCTGGTCAATGCCGCGCTGCCGCTGGAGAGTGCGCTGAAGGCGATTGCGAAGCAGACGGAAGATAAAACCCTGGCGGCGATGGTGACCGAGATCCGCGACAAGATCGTGGAAGGTCACACGCTGTTCGACGCCTTCAGCCAGTTTCCGCGCAGCTTCGACAAGCTCTACTGCACTCTGGTGATGGCCGGTGAAAAGACCGGGCATCTCGGTGGCGTGCTGGAAAAGCTCGCCGAGTACAACGAGCAGCGCCAGAAGATGAAAAGCAAGCTCACCCAGGCGATGGTCTACCCCATCACCCTGACGGTGGTGGCGATCGCGGTGATCTCCATTCTGCTGGTCGCCGTGGTGCCGCAGGTCATCGACCAGTTCACCCACATGAAACAAGAGCTGCCGGTGACCACCCGCACGCTGATTGCGGTGAGCGACTTTTTACAGGCCTGGGGCATCGTTATCGCCGGCGGCCTGTTCGGGGCGTCGGCGAGCTTTAAATTTTGGATAAAAGTAGAAAAGAACCGGTTTGTTTATCATCGGTGGCTGTTGCTAAAGTCACCGCTGAAAAAACTGGTCTGCGCCATCAACAGCGCGCGCTACATCCGTACGCTGAGTATTTTGCAGGCCAGCAGCGTTCCGCTGCTGGAGGGGATGTACATTGCGATGGACGGGATTGAAAACCTCTATGCCCGGCAGGTGCTTGAGCAGGCGGCGGACACCGTGCGTCAGGGGGCATCCCTCTACAACGCGCTGGAACAGGCGAGAATTTTCCCACCCACCATGCTCTACATGGTGGCCTCCGGGGAGGAGAGCGGCGAGCTGGGCTCGTTGATGGATCGTGCGGCGGAAAACCAGGAATCTGCATTACAGCATCGAATTACGTTAACTCTGTCGGTATTTGAACCGGCACTGGTAGTAACTATGGCGACCGTTGTTTTATTTATCGTTCTTTCAATATTACAACCGCTTCTTCAACTTAATAATATGGTGGGTTAATCATGACTTTGAAAAAAAATAGCCTGAAGCGTCAGGCGGGGTTCACGCTGCTCGAATTAATGGTAGTTATCGTTATTCTCGGCGTGCTGGCCAGTATGGTCGTGCCTAATTTAATGGGCAATAAAGAAAAAGCCGATATTCAGAAAGCGACCAGCGATATTGTGGCGCTGGAAGGTTCGCTGGATATGTACAAACTCGACAACCATCGCTATCCGACCACCGAGCAGGGGCTGCAGGCGCTGGTAACCAAACCTGAAATTGCGCCCATTCCGAAAGGTTACCGTGACGATGGCTATATTCGCCGCCTGCCGCAGGACCCGTGGGGCAATGACTATATTCTGGTTAGCCCGGGTGAGCATGGCGCTGTCGATATTTTCTCAGCCGGTCCGGATGCAGAAGCTAATACTGCCGACGATATCAGCAACTGGTCTTTTGATAAAAAAGATAAGTAATGAATAAGCAACGTGGATTTACCCTGCTGGAAATTATCGTGGCGCTGGTGATATTCGCCCTGAGCGCCATGATGGTGGTTACCACCATTCCATCACGCAGCGGCGCAGATACATTTGGTCAGCAGCTAAAATCCCTCGTTGAATATGGTTCTGACCGTGCGGTAATGGACGGAAATATTGTCGGGCTGGTGATGACCTCGTCAGAATTTGAACTGGTGACGCAGGTTGTAAATAACGGCGAGCGCCACTGGGCACCGTTAAAATCGGGGCGGATCGCCACCCGCGGCGAGTTTCCTGAGGAGATGCATGTCTCCCTCTCATCGCGAACGCTGGCGGCCACGCTGGACGATGAACCGCAAATCATTTTTTTGCCGGACGGCGAGCTTAGCCGCTTCACGCTCAGCCTCGAAAGCCTGGATAAAAAGCAGCGCTTTCACGTGACGTCACAGGGCTCTGTTCCCGTGGTGGTGGAAAACGATGACTAAACGCAAAACCAAAGAGCAGGGGATGACCCTGCTGGAAGTGATGGTGGCGCTGGTGATTTTCTCCACCGCGGCGCTGGCGCTGATGAACTCCGTCACCCTGAACGTGCGCTTTACCCACAGCCTGTCGGAAACGCTGCAGGCCGGCTGGGTGGCGGAAAATCAGCTGGCGCAAGCGCAACTGGCTCAGACCGATTTCCCGGACGCCGAGCAGGTGGGTACCGAAACCATGGGCGGACAAACCTGGACCTGGCATATCCAGCGGGTGAAAACCGCCGAAAATACCTTTGCCGATGAGGTACGGGTTTACAGCGAAGCAAGCGATGCGCAACCGGTGGTGGCGCTTCAGCTCGCCGAACCGGAGGTGGATCGTGAGTAAGGTGCAGCGTCAGCAGGGCTTTACCCTGCTGGAAATTATGATTGCGCTGGCCATCTTTGCGGTGATCGGCATTCTCGCCTGGCAAACTCTCGACGGCGCGATGCGCACCTCGACGGCCAGCGACGAGGCGGCGACAAAAGTGACGGCGCTTCAGCGCACGTACAACCTCCTCTCGCGTGACTTTTACCAGCAGCAGGCGCGCGCGCCGCGCAACAGCGGCGAGGTGTTCGTTCAGCAGCAGAATGGTCTGGAACTGACAACCCTGAACGGCATCAGCGGCCAGGTGCAGCTGGAGCGGGTGCGCTGGACGTTAAAGGACAAGCGCCTGTGGCGCAACGTCTGGGCTGCTATCGACGGTCCCGCCAGCGCGCAGCCGGAAGAAGTGCCGATTTTGAGCGATGTGAAAGCGATGAAATGGCGCTTCTGGCACGAAGGCTGGCAGGAAAAATGGACCGACATCGCCCATCAGCCTGATGGCGTTGAGCTGAATCTGACCATGGAAAACGGCGAAACCTGGCGCTGGGTTTTTATCACTCCCGGCGATATGCCTGAGATCCAGACCGCGCCAAAAGAGACGAATGCGGACCCGACGCAGCCGGCTGCGGAGAATGCGGCCCAGCCCGTAACAACCCCGCAGCCCGATACGGCAGTCGATCCAGGAGTGAGTTCATGAGCGGCAAAACAGCGCGAAAAGAGCGTGGCGTGGCGCTGCTGGTGGTGCTGATCCTGCTGGTGATGATGTCCGCCCTGGCGGCGAAGATCAGTCAGCAGTTCTGCCGCCACCTGCAAAAAACGCATTACCAGGTCAGCCAGCAGACGCTGCGCTGGGCCATTGCCCGTCAACAGAAGGTACTGGAAAACGTGTTGCAGAAAGCGGCCAGTTCAGAAGGGGCGGGGCTGTCGCCGCAAGGTGACTGGGCGCAGCCGCTGAAAACCCACGGGGATAATTACACCGTGGTGAGTCAGGTGGAGGATGCCCGGACCTGCTTTAACGTCAATAGTCTGCTGGCCGGTGACGCGGCGCCAGCGGCCCCGGCCGACCCAACTGCGCTGCCGGAAAAACCGGTCAAAGAGCAGATTATCGAACAACTGCTGGCTGAAAGTGGCGTCGGTACGCTGGCGGCAGAAGAGATTTACCAGCAGCTGGTGGATTATCTCGACGCCGACGACGTGACGGCGAAACAGGGCCAGGAGGCTGATGGCTGGGCGAGCGTGACGCCCGCCCGCGGTCCGGCGAATCAAATGATGCGCACCATCAATGAAATCAGACTGCTGCCCGCCTTTCCGCAGGCAGCGTGGCCGAAGGTCAGCAGGCTGCTGTGCGCCTTGCCGGATACGGATGGCACCATAAATGTGAATACCTTAACACGCGAACAGGCGCCGCTGCTGGCGGCGGTTTTTACCGGCGTGTTAAACACGGACGACGCTGCCCGCCTGATCGATTCACGCCCGGATGAGGGGTGGGCGTCGCTGGAGGCATTCAGCAAAGTGCTGGAGAGCAACTATCCGCAGACCAAAGATATCCTGGCGCAGATCCAGGACAGGGTTGCGGTCAACAGTCGCTATTTTCGGGTGGATACCACCGGCAATACCGATGATTTAACGCTGCGCGTCGTCAGCCAGCTTCACGTTGACAGTGAGGCTAGCAAGGTCGTGACCTGGCAACGCCGCTACCGAATGGTTGAATAAGATAAGTAGAAGATAATGAAAAAGGTGCTTTTTATTCGTCCTGACACCCGTGAGGACGGCAAAATCTGGTGGTGTGAATCCGGCAGCGATCGGGTGGAATCTCTGACGGGCTGGAGCGCGCTGAGCGAACTTTCCTGCCATCCGCTTTCTCAGCAGGTGTGCCTGCTGCTGCCGGCGAGCGAGACGATCTTTCGTCATTTTACCCTGCCGAAAAAAGGGCTTTCCGCCCAGACGGCGCCGTTCTCGTGGATGGCGGAAGAGACGCTGCTCGGCGAGGTGGAGACGCTGCACTGGACAATGCTGAACAAAAAGGGGTCGGAGGTGGATGCCGTGGCCATCGACGCTGAACGTCTGCGCCACTGGCTTGCGCTGTTCGCTCAGGCGGGGCTCACGGTGGTCCAGACGCTGCCGGATGCCTGGCTGCTGCCGGTGAGCGAAGGGGGCACTACGCTGGTAAGCCTGGAGGAGAGCTACTGGCTGCGTTTTTCCCCCGGCAGCGCAGGCGAAGCCGATGCGGTTCTGCTGCCGCTGCTGTTGAGTAAATGCCCGGCGGGCGAGTTGTACTGCTACGGCGATGTGCCGCAGGAGGTACAGGTGGATGAACGGCTGGCGTGGCAGCATCCGCTGGTGCTGATCCAGCCCCAGTGGCAGGGCTGTCGTATCAACATGCTGCACGGGGAGTTTTCCGGGCGCAGCGCCAGCGGTCCGCGTTTTCGCCACGCGAAAACGGCCCTCGCGGCGGCGGCGCTGCTTTGCGTCGGCCTGCTGATCGGCCCACGCGTTGGTATGGCGTGGACGCTCGCTCATCAGCAAAACGAGATCCGCCGGGAGATGACCACCGTAGCGCAGCACTATTTCCCGACCCTGCGCCAGACAAGCAACCTGAAGTACTACGTCGGGCAAAATATCAGCAAGGCGAAGAAAGGGATCTTCCTGCAGCTCGAAGCGCTGAATCAAATCAGGCAGTCATTACCGTCTCTGGAGATCAACAGCGTGGAATATGACGAAACGCAAAATCAGCTGACGTTGAATGTGAAATCCATGGAT
The DNA here is from genome assembly GCF_001059415.1 of Enterobacter sp. 940_PEND. Classification (NCBI taxonomy): domain Bacteria; kingdom Pseudomonadati; phylum Pseudomonadota; class Gammaproteobacteria; order Enterobacterales; family Enterobacteriaceae; genus Enterobacter; species Enterobacter sp. 940_PEND. Next base: position 164,729 of record NZ_JUMS01000123.1, on the reverse strand, counting down.
AAACAAGCCCTGCAGGATTTTGTCGCCCGCAGCGCCGAAACCTTTGACTTTGCGATGCAGCCAATTTCCGGCGAGGCACCTTATACCGCCATTATTACCGGGAGCTATAAATGAAAACGCAAATAGCCCAGCTAAAAAACCGCTGGCAAAATTACAGTCCACGCGAGCGTAATTTATTTAAACTATGCGGCGGGGCACTCTGCTGTGCGATGATTTATTACGGCGCGATGATGCCGCTCGATACGCTGATCAAAAATAACGAGGCCGTGTTATTTAAGCAAAAGCAGACGCTGAACTGGATGCGCCAGGAAATTGATAAGAACCATCTCCAGTCCAGAATCGTCAATACCCCGAACCCGCGCAGCGTGGTGGAAGAAAGTGCCAAAGTCGTGCACGTCGCGTTGACAGACGTGCGTCAGCAAGAGCAGTCGCTGACCTTTGATGTCGAGCGCGTCAACGTTTCTGCCCTGCAAAACTGGCTGCGTGAGATGAACGTCTCTTCCGGCATACGTCTGGAGAAACTCGCATTAACGCCGGTGGATCGTCAGAGTGACGTGAAAGCGCACATTACGCTGAGCTGGGCGAAAAGCGCATGAACCCGCTAATGCTGTTGCAGCAGGCGAATCTGCCGGGTCTGTGCGTGATGAGCGGAGCGCTGGGCGCGATCCTCGGCAGTTTCCTGGGCGTAGTGGCGGAGCGTATTCCGCCGCTGGTAATGGAAGAAGAGGGAGCAGGCAATCTGCTGTTTCCCGCCTCTCACTGCCCGGATTGCCACCACGCCCTGAGCGCGTGGGAAAATATTCCCATCATTAGCTGGTGCGCGCTGCGCGGTCGCTGCCGCCACTGCCATAGCGCGATTCCGCTGCGGCTGCTGCTGGTGGAAGTCTGTAGCGCTCTCTTCTTTGCCGCCAGCGCCATGCTGGCACCCTCGTTTACGGCGCTGATCGCGCTGTGGTTGATGTGGAGTCTGCTACTGCCGCTGGTGGTGATCGACGCGCGCCATATGCTGCTGCCGGACTGCCTGACCCAGCCGCTGCTGTGGACGGGGCTGATGTTTCATGCCCTGTTCCTTACGCTACCGCTGACCGATGTTATCTACGGCGCGGTGGCGGGTTATCTGTCGCTCTGGCTGGTTTACTGGGCATTCCGCCTGCTGACCGGGCGGGAAGGATTAGGCTATGGTGATTTTAAGCTGCTGGCGGCGCTGGGCGCCTGGTGCGGCTGGCAGGCGTTACCCTCTATTGTGCTGATCGCAGCGCTGGGGGGCATTATCATGCATTGCCTGTTAAAGCCCTTTGAGAATAAAAATAATCTTATTTCCTTTGGTCCCTATATTGCTTTTTCCGGGCTGGTTGTATTTATCGCGAAAATTCCACACATCATCTTTTAAATAATGCGGTCAAGTTTTTTTTGAGGTTTTTTCATCGGGTGAATGAAAGGAGAAAATAAATTCCCCACTGTATTCTTCTCTCCGCAATAAAACATTTGCCGAAGGTTTTATGAGTGGAGGAAGGTACGGCACAATAATAAACAGATCTTTCGCGAACCAGAAACGTTCACGATTAATTTATCAGTAAATAACGTTCGTCCATGTTTAATGGATAAGCATGGGTATTTAATTTCACAAATCGTATTATCAGGATCAAATAATGAAATTTCTGAAGCCTAAATATCTGGCACTCTTCGTTGCAGCGGCTGCAAGCCCGGTGTTCGCAGCTGTGCCAGGTAAAGCAACTATCGCCAGTGGGAATGATAAATTTGCCATTGTCGAAGTTGATCAGTCTGCTTCTGCCTACAACAGCCTCGTCAAAGTCCATGATGGCGCCGATGTTAAAGTGCAGTGGGACGTCTGGAACGGCGCGGCGCCGACGTCAGCGAAAGTGCTACTCGACGGCAAAACCGTCTGGACCGGCGCAGGCAGCATGTCCGGTACGGCAACATTTAAAGTGACGAAAGGCGGTCGCTATCAGGAAACGGTTGAACTCTGTAATGCCAGCGGCTGCAGCACCAGCGCCAGCAAACTGATTATCGTCGCGGATACCGACGGTAGCCATCTGCTGCCACTCAACACCACCATGCAGGAAAATAATAAAACCCTCTCTAAGCACACCGATAAAGTGGTCGGTGCCTATTTCCCAGAGTGGGGTGTTTACGACCGTAACTTCCCGGTGGATAAAATCCCGGCCGCCAACCTCAACCACATTCTGTAAGGCTTCATTCCGATCTGCGGCGGCGATGGCATCAACGACAGCCTGAAAACCATCGAAGGCGGTAACAGCTTCGAGGCGCTGAAACGCGCCTGTGCGGGCCGTCAGGACTTCCAGGTGGCGATTCACGACCCGTGGGCCGCCCTGCAGAAACCTCAGGCTGGCGTCAGCAACTGGGACGACCCCTACAAAGGCAACTTCGGCCAGCTGATGGCGATGAAGAAAGCCAATCCAGGGCTGAAAGTGCTGCCGTCTATCGGTGGCTGGACGCTGTCTGACCCGTTCTTCAAAATGCACGACCCGGCGATCCGCGCGCGCTTCGTCGCGTCCGTAAAAGATTTCCTGAAAACCTGGAAATTCTTCGACGGCGTAGACATCGACTGGGAATTCCCTGGCGGCGGCGGTCAGAACGAAACGCTGGGCAACCCGCAGCAGGATAAAGAGACGTATACCGCACTGATGCGCGAACTGCGCACCATGATGAATGAACTGTCAGCCGAAACCGGCCGTACCTTTGAACTGACCTCAGCAATCGGTTCAGGCAGCGACAAAATTGAAGACGTTGATTACACCGCTGCCCAGCAGTACATGGATCATATCTTCCTGATGAGCTACGACTTCTACGGCGGCTGGAGCAACACCGATCTGGGTCATCAGGCGGCACTGCGTGCGCCGGCGAACAAACCGGATACTAATTACACCACCGAAAACGGCGTGAATGCGCTGCTGGCACAGGGCGTACAGCCCGGCAAAATTGTCGTGGGGACGGCCATGTACGGTCGCGGCTGGACCGGCGTTCACGGTTACAGCAATAACAACCCGTTCACCGGCACGGCAACGGGCATGGTGAAAGGGACCTGGGAGCCGGGCGTGGTTGACTATCGTCAGATCGTTAACGAGTACAAAGGCAAAGCGGGCTGGGAATACAACTATGATGCCACCGCTGAAGCGCCGTATCTGTTTAACAAAACCACCGGCGATCTGATCACCTATGAAGACGCGCGTTCCGCAACGGCGAAAGGTCAGTATGTGCTGGCGAAAAACCTGGGCGGTCTGTTTGCCTGGTCCATCGACTCCGATACTGGAGACATTCTGAACGCGATGAATGAAAGCCTGACGGGCGGCGGCGCTGCGCCGGTTGATCCGGTAGTACCCAACCATGCCCCTGTGGCGACTGCCGCTGACCAGAGCGTAACCGGTCCGGCGACGGTGACGCTGGATGGCTCGGCTTCCACCGATCCGGATGGCGATGCCATCACCTACAAGTGGACGCAGATCTCTGGTCCATCCGTGACCATCACCAACAGCACCAAAGCGAAAGCGACCTTTAACGTTGCCGCTGTCACCAGTAACCAGACTCTGGCGTTCCGCCTGACGGTTACTGACGCGAAAGGGTTGAGCAGCACCGCTGACGTCCAGGTCGTGAACAAAGCGCCGAAAGCAAACCAGGCGCCGGTCGTGAACCAGATGGAAGCCGTGACGCTGGAAGCGGGCCAGAGCTACTCTCTGCACGCGCAGGCGAGCGATCCTGATGGCGACGCGCTGACCTACTCCTGGAGCGTTCCTGCGAATATGCAGGCGACAGGCGCAGACACCGCGAACCTGAACATCACCGCGCCGGACGTGGACACGGAATCAACTTACACGCTGACCGTGGTGGTAAGCGATGGCAAGTCCAGCGTACAGACTAACGTCCAGGTGACGGTAACGCCTAAAGCGGCTGAAACGCCGTCTGACGAAGGAAATACTCCATTTGATGAAGGCAACACGCCGTCTGACGAAGGTAACACCCCTGCCGATGAAGGCAACACGCCGTCTGACGAAGGTTCTGCCACCAATAGCTGCGATAACCCTGTTGACGCCAATGCCAGTAAGTATGCTGCCTGGAGCGCAAGCAAGGTTTACAACGCCGGGAATACCGTCAGCTTCGACAACCTGGTCTGGAAAGCAAAATACTGGACTCAGGGCAACCAGCCGGGCTTCGGCGTGGATGCATGGGAGCTGGTCAGTCAGGTGAAATTCAACTGGCGCTCCGACGTGGTTTATAACGGCGGCGACACCACGACCTACAACGGTTACACCTACACCGCCAAATGGTGGACGAAGGGTGATAAACCGGGTAGCAGCGATGTATGGGTGAAAAAAGGCCCTGCGACTGACTGCCAGTAAGTCACTGCCATCACGATGCGGGTAAGAAACTTGCCCGCTATTACGGTCCACGTCCCGAGACGGACGTGGACCGTAAATCAGGAAACAGAGCAATAAGCGCGTAAGGAGACAATGAAAAAGAGCCGGACTGAAAATGAAAACGTTATTTTTATTGTTGCTGGTAATAAGCCATAGCGTCTTTGCCAACTGCTGGGATAAAGCCGCCAGTTATTATCATGTGGATCCTTATCTGTTGTATGCAATTGCTAATGTTGAATCGGGAATGAATCCCAACGCGATTGGACAGAATAATGATGGCACGCGTGATGTCGGCCTGATGCAGATTAACAGCTCACATTTTTCCGAGCTGGAGCGAAAGGGCATCAATGAGTACCGGTTAATTACCGAGCCCTGTACCTCGATTATGGTTGGTGCATCGATATTATCCGGAATGATCAATATTTATGGCTATAACTGGGAGGCGGTCGGCGCCTATAACGCGGGACTGAAAAAAGAGAATTTCGCGCAGCGCATGGTCTATGCCCGTAAGGTCTGGAATAAATATCAGAAGTTAAAACGTAGCACCCGTAACCGTTATTATTATTGATTTTTATTTTTTGAAGAGTACCGACTGGTGTTCTTCATAAAACGAAAACTGCTCCCGGGTTTATTTATTAAATGATTAATAAATAAACCGCGAAACAAATTAACTTTTATAGACCCTTAATATCATTAAGAGGACCATTGAATATGAACAAAAGGACATTACTCAGTGTTCTTATTGCGGGCGCATGTGTTGCACCGTTTATGGCTCAGGCAACCCTGCTGCAGGCCAGCAGCGAACCTTACACCGTTAAGGCCAGCGATCTGCAGAAGAAAGAGCAGGAGTTGACCAACTTCCCGCTGATGGCTTCGGTGAAGTCAACCATCCGCACGCTGGACAACAGCCTGGTGGAACAAATTGAGCCGGGTAAATCGACAAATCCGGAAAACGTCAAGCGCGTGGAAGGGATTATCAAGGCCAGCGACTGGGATTACCTCTTCCCGCTGCGTGCGCCGGAATATACCTACAGCAACTTCCTGAAAGCGGTGGGTAAATTCCCGGCGCTGTGCCAGACCTATACCGATGGTCGTAACAGCGATGCCATCTGCCGTAAGTCTCTGGCAACCATGTTCGCGCACTTCGCGCAGGAAACCGGCGGCCACGAGTCCTGGCGTCCGGAAGCCGAGTGGCGTCAGGCGCTGGTTTACGTGCGTGAGATGGGCTGGAGCGAAGGTCAGAAGGGTGGATATAACGGCGAATGTAACCCGGATGTCTGGCAGGGTCAGACCTGGCCGTGCGGTAAAGACAAAGATGGCGATTTCGTTAGCTACTTTGGTCGCGGTGCGAAACAGCTCTCCTATAACTACAACTACGGCCCATTCTCTGAAGCGATGTACGGCGACGTCCGCGTACTGCTGGACAAACCTGAGCTGGTGGCGGACACCTGGCTGAACCTTGCTTCCGCGATCTTCTTCTTCGCCTACCCGCAGCCGCCAAAACCGAGCATGCTGCAGGTTATCGACGGCACCTGGCAGCCGAACGATCACGATAAGGCGAATGGTCTGGTACCGGGCTTCGGCGTGACCACGCAGATCATCAACGGCGGCGTGGAGTGCGGTGGCCCGACTGAGATCGCCCAGTCTCAAAACCGTATCAAATACTACAAAGAGTTCGCCAACTACCTGAAGGTGCCTGTTCCGTCTAATGAAGTGCTGGGCTGCGCCAACATGAAGCAGTTCGACGAAGGCGGTGCCGGCGCGCTGAAGATCTACTGGGAACAGGACTGGGGATGGAGCGCGGATACCCCGTCAGGCCAGACCTACTCTTGCCAGCTGGTGGGTTACCAGACGCCATTCAGCGCCTTTAAAGAGGGTGACTACACCAAATGCGTGAAGCATTACTTCAATGTCAACGTGGTGGGTGAAGACGGAACTTCCGACGGCGGTAGCGTCACGCCAACGCCAACCCCTGTCGACCCAACGGACGAAGGTAATACCACGCCGGTGCCGGATGATAACACCCCGGCTCCGGACGATAATACGCCAGCGCCGGTAAACCATGCGCCGGTAGCAAAAATCGCCGGTCCGGTGGGGGCGGTTGAAGCGGGTAAATCAGTTTCTCTGAACGCGTCTGGCTCGACTGACGAAGACGGTAACCACCTGACTTATACCTGGACGGCTCCGAACGGTCAGACCGTAAGCGGCGAAGATAAAGCGATTATTACCTTCAATGCGCCGGAAGTGGCGGCGGCAACGCAGTACCCGATCAACCTGACCGTCAGTGACGGCGAGCTGAGCAGCACCACAAGCTATACGCTGAACGTTCAGGCTAAGCAGACCGACGGCGGCCAGACCGGGACTTACCCGACCTGGACCTCCAAAACCAAATGGAAAGCGGGCGATATCGTGAACAACCGCGGCCAGCTGTTCCAGTGCAAACCTTATCCGTACAGCGGCTGGTGCAATAACGCGCCATCCTACTACGAGCCAGGTAAAGGGATTGCATGGCAGGACGCGTGGACTGCGCTGTAATCAGCAAAACAGTAAAATAACAAACGGCAACCTTCGGGTTGCCGTTTTTTTCTCGTCGTAAAAATGCAGGACCCGATCTACCGATGAAGCTTCCCGTGATCCCGCAGCCACGCCGCCGTACGCGTAATCCCTTCATCCAGCGTCACGGTCGGTTTGTACCCAAGCTCGTTCTCCGCTCGCGAAATATCCAGCGTGAAATCAAAGTTAAGCTTCGATACGCCGTAATGCGTCAGCGCAGGCTCTTTGGCCGATTTACTGCCAAAACGCTCCATGCTGCGGGCAATCATATCCAGCATTGGGTAAGGGACTGAACGGATGCGGCAGTCGATCTGCAGCTCGTCAATTAAGCGCTGCACAATGCTGCGCAGCGTGCAGGGTTCGCCGTTCGTGATGTTGTAGGCGCGACCGGAGATGAGCTTATCGCAGTCCGGCTGGCTTGCCAGCCACATGGCGTGGACGGCGTTTTCGTAATAGGTCATATCCACCAGCGCATCGCCGCCGCGCGGCAGCAGCACGCTGCCGTAGTGGTGCATCATCTGCGCCAGGCGCGGAATAAACACTTTGTCGTGCGGCCCGAACAGGCTCTGCGGACGTAAGACCGTAAAACGGGTGTGCGGGTTCGACTGTGCCAGCAGGTCAATCACCTCTTCGCTGGCCGCCTTGCTGCGGGCAAACTCGCAGGCGAAGCGAGCCGGACGGAAATCTTCCTGCACGTCACGATGGTGGTGATAGTCGAAATAGAGCGACGGTGACGAGATATGAATAAAGTTGCGCACGCCCCAGGCGACGGCCCATTCACCCAGACGACGGGTGGCCCGCACGTTGGCGAGATCGAAGGCTTCCTGGGTCCCCCATGGGGAGGTAAAACTGGAACAGTGCCACAGCGTGTCGATACCGGCGAGCATCACTTTCGCCTGCGAGGAGACCAGCTCCGTCAGGTCAGCATGGACGAACTCCGCGCCCATTTTTTGCAGCAGTTTTCCCATCGCTTCGTTGCGACCGGTAGCCCTGACGCTGATGCCCTTGTTGCGCAGAAATTCGACCGCATTTCGGCCTAAGCCGCTGGTCGCCCCGGTAACCAGTACCTTCATAGCTATCCACTGTGTTGAAAAGAATTTCGTGCGCATTCTTTCGTGAATTACGGCGCTATGCAATGGGAAAGGTGAAAGAAAGAGAGTTTTATTTAGATCTTTTCCGTCTTTTGTTCTGCCCGTTGCGCAATGCGTTTCGCCATCCCCCGGAAGATAAACAGGTGGGCAGGGATCATCAACAGCCAGTAGAACAGACCCGGCATTCCGTGGGGATGCCACCAGGCGCGGACGTCCAGTTCACGACAATCGCCTTTGTCTTTCAGGGTAAAGCAGAGCCGGCCCAGCCCCGGGGCTTTCATGCCGAACAGCAGCGCCAGCTGTTTTTCCGGCTCGACGATGATCACCTTCCAGCTGTCGACCGCATCGCCCACCTCAAGATACGGGCGTGCCGGGCGGCCTTTTGCCAGCCTGTGCCCCACCAGCAGATCCATTGCTCCGCGCGTTTGCCAGAGGATATTGCCGAAGAAATAACCGTCTTTGCCGCCAATCTGGTTCACCACCTCCCACAGCGCGGCCAGGCTGGCGTGGGTTTTCACCGTGCAGCCCGCCTGTTTCGGGTAATAGCCGTATTCCGGGCGCCAGCGGGCAAACGCCTGGGCGTCGTAACCCCAGTCGCTGGAGTTCACCAGCTGCTCTTCTTCTTTCAGCGTATTGCGCACGGCATCATCAAAGCGGATCAGGTCCTGTGGAATGAGTGCCCGCAGTTCGCGATCGTCCGCCAGTAAATCGTGTTTGAGCCCCTGGATCAGCGCTTTGGCGGTCGTCGGCGGCACCGAGGTGATCACATTCAAAAACCACACCGAAATCCAGCGGGTCGGAAAGGGGATGGGGATCAGCCAGCGGCGGCGGCCGCTGACGCGCATGAAATGTTCGAACTGCTCCTGATAGCTCAGCACTTCAGGACCTGCCGCCTCGAGCACGCGTTGTTGCTCCGCCGGGTGATCCAGCAGGGCCACCAGATAATGCAGTAAATTCTCAAGCGCAATCGGCGTGGTGCGCGAGCGCACCCAGCGCGGCGGCGTGAGCACCGGCAGGTTGTAAACCATATCGCGCATCACTTCGAAGGCGGCGGAGCCTGCGCCGACGATGATTCCGGCGCGCAGTTCGGTGACGGGGATATTCGCCCCGCGCAGGGTTTCAGCCGTCAGCTGGCGGGCGCGCAGGTGATCGGACTGCTCGCGTTCGGGCGCCTGGAGCGAGCTTAAAAAAATGACCTGCTTCACCGGGGTTTGCAGCAGGGCATCGCGGACGTTCATCGCCACCTGCCGCTCGTGGGCGATAAAATCCCCGCCTTCGCCCATGCTGTGCACAAGGTAGTAAAGCGTGTCGACCCCTTCCAGTAGGGCGGGAAGTTCCTTCGGCCAGTTGAGGTCAACGCTGTGGCAGGTAACGCCAGGCAAACTAAGCTTTTGCAGGCGTTCGGTGTTGCGTGCCGCTGCCAGCACCTGGTGCCCCTGCTGGCTTAACGCCGCGGTGAGATGCTGACCGATGTACCCGCTGGCGCCGAGCACCAGAATGCGTTGCGGCACGTGATGCTCCTTATCGCTGTAAAAACGCCTGCCAGTGTTTTACCACGTCGGCCAGCTGCTCGCGGCTCACGTCGAGATGCATGACCAGGCGCACGACAGGTGAGGCGTTGATCAGCACGCCACGTGCTTTCATGAACTCGCCAAGCGCAGCGGCGCGATCCTCGCCCACGCGGACGAACAGCATATTGGTGTCGTGGCGCATCACGTCGGCGCCAATTTCGCGCAGCTGCGCCGCCATCCACGCGGCGTTGTCGTGATCGTCCTTCAGGCGCGCCACGTTGTTTTTCAGGGCATACAGCCCGGCCGCCGCCAGAATACCCGCCTGACGCATGCCGCCGCCGGTCATTTTGCGCCAGCGGTTGGCGCGCTTGATATAGTCCGCGTTGCCCACCAGCAGAGAGCCCACCGGCGTGCCCAGCCCTTTAGAGAGGCAGATGGTGAACGAGTCGCAGTATTGCGCAATCTCTTTCAGCTCGCAGCCGTACTCCACGACGGCATTAAAGATGCGCGCGCCGTCAACGTGCAGGCCGAGCCGGCGCTCGCGGGTGAATTCCCACGCTGCTTTCAGGTATTCGCGCGGCAGCACTTTGCCGTTGTGGGTGTTTTCGAGGCTGAGCAGCCGGGTGCGGGCGAAGTGAATATCGTCGGCTTTGATTTTCGCCGCGACTTTATCGAGCGGCAGGGAGCCGTCCGGCGCGGCGTCAATCGGCTGCGGCTGAATGCTGCCGAGCACGGCGGCACCGCCTGCTTCATACAGATAGTTATGCGCGCCCTGGCCGACGATATACTCTTCACCGCGCTCGCAGTGGCTGAGCAGCGCGACCAGGTTAGCCTGCGTTCCGGTCGGCAGGAACAGCGCGGCCTCCTTGCCGCTCAGTTCAGCCGCGTAGCGCTGCAGTTCGTTAACCGTCGGGTCATCGCCGTAGACGTCGTCCCCTACCGGGGCGGCCATCATCTCTTCGAGCATGGCGCGGCTCGGGCGGGTTACGGTATCACTGCGTAAATCAATCATTTCACATCCCTTTATTTTAAGAGGTCGTGCGAAATGTTTTACCTGAGCCAGTTGGTTTTTGCCAGTTCGATCACCTCGTCGCCGCGCCCGCTGATGATGGCGCGCAGCATATACAGGCTAAAGCCTTTGGCCTGTTCCAGCTTAATTTGCGGCGGGATCGCCAGCTCTTCTTTGGCGACGACGACATCCACCAGCACCGGACCGTCGATGGAAAACGCACGCTGCAGGGCTTCGTCCACCTCTGAGGCTTTCTCCACGCGAATACCTGTGATGCCGCAGGCCTCGGCGATGCGCGCGAAGTTGGTGTCGTGCAGCTCGGTGCCGTCCGTGAGATAGCCTCCGGCCTTCATCTCCATCGCCACGAAGCCCAGCACGCTGTTGTTGAAAACCACGATTTTCAGCGGCAGCTTCATCTGTACCACCGACAGGAAATCCCCCATCAGCATGCTGAACCCGCCGTCGCCGCACATCGCCACTACCTGACGCTCCGGCGCCGTCGCTTTTGCGCCCAGCGCCTGCGGCATGGCGTTGGCCATCGAACCGTGGTTGAACGAGCCGAGCAGGCGGCGTTTGCCGTTCATCTTCAGATAGCGTGCCGCCCAGACGGTTGGCGTGCCCACGTCGCAGGTAAATATGGCATCGTCGTCAGCGAAATGGCTGATCTGCTGCGCCAGATACTGCGGGTGAATGGCTTTGTCGCTCGGTTTGGCGAGGTCGTCCAGCCCCTTGCGGGCGTCGCGATAGTCGCTCAGGGCTTTATCAAGGAACTTGCGGTCCGTTTTTTCTTCCAGCAGCGGCAGCAGGGCGGCAAGGGTGGATTTGATGTCGCCCACCAGCGCCATATCGACCTTGCTGTGCGCGCCGATGCTGGCCGGGTTGATATCAATCTGAATGATTTTCGCATCCGTCGGGTAGAACGCGCGATACGGGAACTGGGTACCCAGCAGGATCAGCGTGTCGGCGTTCATCATGGTGTGGAAGCCGCTGGAGAAACCGATCAGACCGGTCATCCCCACATCAAAGGGGTTGTCGTACTCGACGTGCTCTTTGCCGCGCAGGGCGTGGACAATCGGCGCTTTCAGCTTCCCGGCAAATTCAAGCAGCTCCTTGTGCGCGCCCGCGCAGCCGCTGCCGCACATCAGGGCGATATTGCTGGAGTAACGCAGCAGCTGTGCCAGCTTTTTCAGCTCTTCTTCCGCAGGGGTTACGACGGGCTGCGGGGCGTGATACCAGTGGGTGCTGGCCCCTTCCGGCGCGGCCTTGAGGGCCACATCGCCCGGGATAACGACCACAGAAACGCCGCGGTTCAGCACGGCCTTGCGCATGGCAATCGCCAGCACCTGCGGGATCTGCTCCGGGGATGAAACCAGCTCGCAATAGTGGCTGCATTCACGGAACAGCTCCTGCGGATGCGTCTCCTGAAAATAGCCGCTGCCAATTTCGGAAGAGGGGATATGGGCGGCAATCGCCAGCACCGGCACGTGGTTACGGTGACAGTCGAACAGCCCGTTAATCAGATGCAGGTTGCCGGGACCGCACGATCCGGCGCAGACGGCCAGTTCGCCCGTGAGCTGTGCTTCAGCGCCTGCGGCGAAGGCGGCAACCTCTTCATGACGGGTAGGCATCCATTCGATAGTCTTCATCTTGTTGAGGCTGTCGCTAAGTCCGTTCAGGGAATCGCCGGTTACGCCCCAGATACGTTTCACGCCAGCCTGTTCGAGCGTTTTCGCAATATATGCAGCCACGGTTTGTTTCATGGTTGTCCGTCTCCTTTTTGTGATATCGCTTACAAGCTTAGAAGAAAGTCTCCGTATTGCCCGTCATCTCCCCCTAATTAAAAGGTGCTTTTCACGCGCAATTATTCGGCATAATCTGGTTATACCTCGGTGAAAACAGGAATCATTTCAAATGGTTAAATCATTGTTAATTGCTGTTAATGAAAAGCTATCGTGCGACGATCTTGGCAAACTCTTGTTACGACTTGCCGTCGGCGGGCTGATGCTTTTTCATGGTTTGCACAAGCTTTTTGGCGGCGTGGGCTTTATCAGCGGCATGCTGGTGGAAAAAGGGCTACCGGGATTTATCGCCTACGGCGTGTTGGTTGGAGAAGTGGTGGCACCGGTTCTGATTATTGTCGGGCTCTTTACGCGTCCGGCCGCGCTGGTGCTGGCCTTTACGATGATTGTGGCATGGCTGATGGTAGGAATGGATGAAACGCTCGCCCTTGATAAGGTGGGCGCATGGGCGATTGAAAGCCTGGTGTACTTCTTTATCGGCTCTCTGGCGATCGCGTTTTTAGGGGCGGGGCGGTTTGCGCTGGGTAAAGCACCCGCGTGGCGGTAGGGTTGTTGTCGGTCGGGTAAACGCAGTGCCACCCGACAAAAAGCCCGGTGGCGTTGACGCTTACCGGGCCTACGATCGAAAGTTGACCGTTTATGCGAGGACGAGATCGCCCTGCGGATGGCACGAGCACGCCAGCACGTAACCCTCGGCAATTTCCGCATCGGACAGCGTCATGGTGCTGGTGACGGTATACTCTCCGGAAACCACCTTCGTCTTACAGCAGCCGCACACGCCCGCGCGGCAGGCCGCCGCTACCGGCACCTTGTTGCTTTCCAGCGCCTCCAGCAGCGTGGTTCCCACGCGACCAAAGAAGGTCTGCGCAGGCTGTAGCTTGGTGAACTTAACGCCGCCGGTGGCCGCTTCCGCCACCGGCGTGAAGAACTGCTCTTTGAAGAAGCGGGTCACGCCAAGCGCTTTCACCTCTTTTTCCACGATGTCCATGTACGGCGCCGGGCCGCAGGTCATAACGGTGCGGTTCGCGATATACGGCACGCTTTGCAGGAGCTCGCGGCTCAGGCGACCGGGTACAAAGCCGTGGGTCGCGTTGTGCTCCGCCACCAGCGTCACCGGATAATTACGCCACTCCCCGGCAAAAATCACATCTTCCGGGGAACGGACGCTGAAGATCGCCTGCACGTCGGCCTGCGGGCGGTTCTTCGCCAGCCAGCGGCGCATCGACATAATCGGCGTTACGCCACAGCCCGCCGCCAGCAGCAGGAATTTATCGTCTGCTTTGTCGTCACAGGTGAAATCGCCCAGCGCGTGAGACAGCCAGATATAATCCCCGCGCTTGACGTCCCGCGTCAGCCACTGCGAGCCCGCGCCGTCGTCAATACGACGGACGGTGAGCGTAATGTACTCGCTCACGCCCGGCGTTGAGGAGATCGTGTAGGCGCGCAGCGTATCCGCCGAATTGCGAACGCTGACCAGCGCATACTGGCCTGCACGGTACGGATAGTAGTCGTGGCACAGCAGCGACAGCGTCCACACATCCGGCGTCTCCTGATGGATGTGATGAACCTGCATCCGCCACGGACATTGTGAGGTTGGCATGGTCATGAATAACTCCTTACGCGCTCAGCAGCTGCTTCATATCATCTTCAACGTTGGTCACGGAACGCAGGCCGAATTTCTCGTTCAGCACGGCCAGCAGGTCCGGCGTCAGGAAGCCCGGCGCGGTCGGTCCGGTCACGATGTTGGTGACGCCGAGAGAGAGCAGGGTCAGCAGGATGACAATCGCCTTCTGCTCAAACCATGACAGCACCAGCGACAGCGGCAGGTCGTTCACGCCGCAGCCCAGTTTCTCCGCCAGGGTGACCGCCAGAATGATGGCCGAGTAAGCATCGTTACACTGGCCCGCATCGATCAGGCGCGGCAGACCTTCGATGTCGCCGAAATCCAGCTTGTTGAAACGGTATTTGCCGCACGCCAGGGTCAGGATCAGGCAGTCTTCCGGCACGCGGGTGGCGAAATCGGTGAAGTAGTTACGCTCGCCGCGCGCGCCGTCGCAGCCGCCGACGAGGAAGATGTGGCGCAGCTTTTCACGGCTGACGAGATCGATCAGCGAATCAGCGGCACCCAGCAGGGTTTCACGACCAAATCCGACGGTGATGAGATGTGGGATCTCGCTGTACGGGAAGCCCGCCATCTGCTGCGCCTGGGCGATAACCGGACCGAAATCGTCACCTTCAAGATGGCTCACGCCCGGCCAGCCGACGATGCTGCGGGTCCAGATGCGGTCATCGTACGCGCCGACGGTCGGGTCGATGATGCAGTTAGAGGTCATCACGATAGGGCCAGGGAAGCGGGCGAACTCCACCTGCTGGTTCTGCCAGCCGCTGCCGTAGTTACCGATCAGATGCTTAAATTTACGCAGTTCCGGGTAGCCGTGTGCCGGCAGCATTTCGCCGTGGGTATAAACGTTAACGCCGGTGCCTTCGGTTTGCTTCAGCAGGTTGTAGAGATCTTTCAGGTCGTGACCGGAAATCAGAATGCACTTGCCTTCGGTTGCCTTGACGTTGACCTGCGTCGGCGTCGGGTGGCCGTAGGTGCTGGTTTCACCGGCGTCAAGAATGCTCATCACGCGGAAGTTCATCTGGCCGATTTCCATTGAGCATTCCAGCAGGGCATTCATATCGGCAGGCCAGGTACCCAGCCACGCCATGATTTTGTGGTACTGGGCGTAAATCTCATTGTCGTACTGACCCAGAACGTGCGCGTGTTCCATATAGGCCGCAGCGCCTTTCAGGCCGTACAGGCACAGCAGGCGCAGGCCGAGAATGTTCTCGCCAATCGCCGCTTTGTCTTTATTCGGGGTGAACTCTGCCGCCTGACGCTGGAGGTCGCCGAGATCGTCGCTGACCAGCTGCAGTTCAGACATCGGGTTTTCCACGCGGGCGCTGGCGTCCGCCTTCAGGCACTGGGCTTTCAGCGCTTCACGCAGGGCAATCGCTTCGCGGGCATATCCGACAATGCGTGGAGAGTCGAAGTTAACGTTGGTCAGCGTGGAGAAGAAGGCGCGCGGGGCGAAGCTGTCGACGTAGTGGTCGACAATGCCGTATTCGCGGGCTTTGAACGCCCATGCGGAAAGGCCTTGCAGGGCGGCAATCAGCAGGTCCTGCAGGTCAGATGTTTCTGCGGTTTTGCCGCACATACCCTGTGCGTAAGAGCAGCCATTGCCTGCCGGGGTACGGATGGTTTGTTCACATTGCACACAAAACATAATCACACCTGTTAAAGTTATATTTAATATACATGTTTAAGGTTATGCCTGTGCCAGAACGGAGAAAAGGGATTTCTGCTACAAAATAGAGGGAGATTGATTTAGCGCAATTTTGGCGGCAGGAAACCTACCGCCAAAGAAGTATCAGGCAGAGAAGAAGGCCATCAGGACCGGAACCAGCAGGCTTAAAATAAAGCCGTGCACGATAGCCGCGGGAACCATCTCCAGCCCTCCTGAGCGTTGTAGTACCGGCAGGGTAAAGTCCATCGACGTTGCGCCGCACAGGCCCAGCGCGGTAGAACGACTGCGGCGAACCAGGCTCGGGATCAGCATGATGGCAATCAGCTCACGCGCCAGATCGTTAAAGAAGGCGGCGCTGCCGATCACCGGGCCGAATGATTCGGTCAGCAGAATACCGGAGAGTGAATACCAGCCAAAACCGGATGCCATCGCCAGGCCGGTTTTCAGCGGCAGATCGAGAATAAAGGCGTTGATGACGCCCGCCACCATTGAACTGGCGACAACAATCACCGCAACCATCATCCCCCGACGGTTGAGGACAATTTGTTTCAGCGTCATGCCATTATTTCGCAGCTGAATACCAATCAGGAACAGCAGGAAGATCAGCGTATATTCACTGGCCTCTGTCGCGTGCTGTAAAAATGCCCAACCTGTCAGCCCAAGAAGAAAACCGATCACCACGACGCCGCATAATTTTAATGATTCAAGCGCCATTGCAATTCGAGAAGGGAGCTTTTCCTGATGATGGTGATTTTTCCATGGAATAGTGCGTTCCAGCCACAGCAGCGCGGCAATATTGCACAGCAAAATAACCACCACGGTGACGACAGAATAATGGAGAATGGAGAGTAAATTCGCCGACAGGTTGTCCAGAAATGCCAGGCTAATCCCCATAAAGAAAAGAATAACGTAGACAATCCAGCTCAGGAATCGATTAATGAGCCTTAATGCGGATTCACGATGCAGCGGAATAAGATAGCCCACGATCAAGGGCAGCAAAATGATGAGGAGTCCTGAAAACATGAACAGCCGGTCCTTTTGAGTATCGGTTAAGCGCCAGTGACACTACCCAATAAAGGCTGTTCAGTAAAGCGGCAAAAGAAAGCCGGGTGGCGGCTACGCCTTACCCGGCTTGTGTCTATGTGGGGTGTTCGGCCTGTGGCCCTCACCGCGGCCCTCTCCCACGGGGAGAGGGAGGGAAAGATTAATCGCGTTTTTCCAGCAGGGTGCGATACAGCACGCCCCCCAGGATACCGCCGATAATTGGCATCACCCAGAACAGCCACAGCTGCTCAAGCGCCCAGCCGCCCTGGAAGATGGCGACGGCGGTGCTGCGTGCCGGGTTAACGGAGGTGTTTGTGACCGGAATAGAAATCAGGTGGATAAGCGTCAGCGCCAGACCAATGGCAATCGGGGCAAAACCGGCTGGCGCGTGTTTGTCCGTTGCGCCGTGGATCACCAGCAGGAAGCCGGCGGTCAGCACGATTTCAATCACGATGGCAGACAGCATGGAGTAACCGCCCGGAGAGTGTTCGCCGAAGCCGTTAGAGGCAAAGCCGCTGGCCGCCGCGTCGAAGCCGGCTTTACCGCTGGCAATCACGTACAGAACGCCCGCCGCAATAATACCGCCAACTACCTGCGCCACAATGTAGCCAATTACGTCTTTCGCCGGGAAACGGCCGCCCGCCCATAAACCTAACGTCACTGCCGGGTTAAAATGACCGCCGGAAATATGTCCCACGGCAAATGCCATGGTTAATACGGTTAAACCAAACGCCAGCGCGACGCCGACAAAACCGATACCTAATTCCGGGAATGCTGCTGCCAGAACGGCGCTACCGCAGCCACCAAATACCAGCCAGAATGTACCAAAGCATTCTGCTGCCAATTTTCTAAACATAACCACCTCAAATAATTTTCCGCACGCTTTCCCGCGCACGGGATATATCGCCATAAAGGGATGACGACTCAAAGAGCCCGTATTTTAAAAACCAACAACACCCCTTCGCCACTTAAATAAATTCGATTAATTTGATTTAAGGCAATGTGATGTCAATCCTTGTTCAAATCAGCGGTAAATAGAGCATAGACCAATTTGCGGGCGGTAGTATCTTGTGAGATGTGGGTTATTTCAAATGAAACCTGATGGATAAATTCTGAATTTTTCGTGCTTCCGCCAGGTTATGGAGTCGGTTTGCAGTGTCAAGCCCGTCTGCATCCCGCTATACTGCTGATTACTTGAAGGAAAAAGTGATCATATCGCGGGGGATTTATGCTTCTCGAACGTGTGGAAATTGTCGGGTTTCGCGGTATTAACCGCCTGTCGCTGCAGCTGGAGCAGAACAACGTCCTGATCGGCGAGAACGCGTGGGGTAAGTCCAGCCTGCTGGATGCATTGACGCTACTGCTTTCGCCCGAAGACGATCTGTATCACTTCGTTCGCGACGATTTCTGGTTTCCGCCCGGCGACGTAACGGGACGCGAGAAGCACCTGCATATCATCCTGACGTTCCGCGAATCCGAGCCCGGACGTCACCGCGTGCGTCGCTTCCGCCCGCTGTCACCCTGCTGGGTGCCGTGCGATGACGGTTTCCACCGGATTTTCTATCGGCTGGAAGGCGAGATGGCGGAGAACGAAGGGGTACTCACCCTGCGTGATTTTCTCGATGAGAAAGCCAACCCGATCCCGCTGGACAATATCGACGATCTGGCCCGTCACCTGATCCGCCTGACGCCGGTGTTACGCCTGCGCGATGCGCGCTTTATGCGGCGTATTCGTAACGGAACCGTACCCAATACGCCGGAAGTGGAAGTCACCGCCCGCGAGCTGGATTTTCTGGCCAGAGAGCTGGTGTCGCGCCCGCAGAATCTGACCGACGGACAAATCCGTCAGGGGCTGTCCGCGATGGTACAGCTCCTGGAGCACTATTTTTCCGAGCAGGGAACCTCGGAGTCGCGCCACCGCCTGATGCGCCGCCGCTCTCATGATGAGCAGCGAAGCTGGCGTTATCTCGACATCATTAACCGGATGATCGACCGGCCCGGCGGCCGTACCCATCGGGTGATTTTGCTGGGTCTGTTTTCAACGCTTCTGCAGGCCAAAGGCACCGTTCGTCTTGACCGGGACGCCCGGCCTCTGCTGCTGGTGGAAGACCCGGAAACGCGCCTGCATCCCATCATGCTCTCCGTGGCATGGCATCTGCTGAACCTGCTGCCGCTCCAGCGCATTACGACCACCAATTCCGGAGAGTTATTATCGCTGACGCCGGTTGAACACGTCTGTCGCCTGGTGCGTGAATCCTCCCGCGTCTCCGCTTTCCGGCTTGGGCCGGGCGGTTTGAATGCGGAAGACGGGCGGCGCATCGCGTTTCATATTCGCTTTAACCGGGCGTCGTCGCTCTTTGCCCGCTGCTGGCTGCTGGTGGAGGGGGAAACGGAAACCTGGGTCATCAACGAGCTGGCGCGCCAGTGCGGCCACCACTTTGATGCGGAAGGCATTAAGGTCATCGAATTCGCCCAGTCGGGATTAAAGCCGCTGATAAAATTCGCCCGCCGGATGGGAATCGAGTGGCACGTTCTGGTAGACGGTGATGAGGCGGGTAAAAAATATGCCTCGACCGTGCGGAGCCTGCTGAATAACGAGCGCGAGGAAGAGCGCGACCATTTAACCATGCTCCCCGCGATGGACATGGAACACTTTATGTATCGTCAGGGGTTCGACGACGTCTTCCACCGCATTGCCATGGTGCCGGTCGATGTCCCGATGAACATGCGGCGGGTGATCGCCAAAGCCATTCACCGTTCGTCAAAACCGGATTTAGCCATTGAAGTGGCGACGGAAGCGGGCAGGCGGGGCGTGGAGGCGGTACCGACCCTGTTACGGAAGATGTTCTCCCGCGTGCTGTGGCTGGCACGCGGGAAAGCGGATTAGCGTTGGGTCGCCTGTTTCATCTGCTGAATCAGGCTATCCAGCAGCGCGTAGCGGCGGCGATATTCGGAGCGTTTTTTGCTGGCGATCTCTTCCATCGGTTTACGCGGCATGACGAGTGGCAGCATAAAATTACCGTTATCCTGCTTTTCACCGCCGATGGAGAGCCAGAAACTGTCGTAATCGGCCAACAGTTTGCCCTCTTTTTTCTTGCGGTAGCGCCAGCTGCGATAAATATGGGTATCGTTACTGACGGCGACAATCTGCTCTACCGGGAACGCGGCGCCGAGCGTCATGGCGGCCTCGACCAGCAGACGTTTCGGGAACAGGCCGTGGCAGGCTTTCGTCGCTCCCTGGATCAGCTCATGGGGAACATGCGCTTTTGCGCCCTGCAAGCCGCCAATGAACAGCGTCGATTTTCCCTCAAACTGGCATAGCGTAAAGGTCATCTCCGCCAGCGCCGTATTTTGACTGTCACAGAAAACGAGGGTAGCTTCTCCCTCTTTATCCATAAACGCGTCGGCACACAGGCGGACGGTAAATTGCTGTTCATCTTTTCCGGTTAAGGTCAGCAGAGTCACGCCCTGCTTTGAAAGGTAACCCTTTGTCAGCGTCGCCGGCAGCTGGCGGCACATCATCTGATAGTGCCAGGACAGCGATTCCAGCACACGCTGTCGATCCATATTGACCGTTAACCACGGACGATGAAGGCGGCAGGGTAGCCCAGGCTGAACCTGGAGCATTTGCATCAGGTACGGATGTTTCGCAAGATCAGACAGCAGTCGAGCGGTGATGAGCGGTGTCGCCAGTGAGCGCAGCATGAACTTGCGTCGATAGGCGGGCTTTTCCCATGCCAGCCCGGGTGCGATCTCACCGAAAGCCAGGTTTTTGAAGAGCTGCCAGCCGGATTTTGGCTGCGGCAGGTTTGAAAGTGATGTATCGACGATAGAAGACATGGTAGATCCTGATCCTTTTGGAATATCGCTATTTCAGCAGGAGAAATGTCAACATCTCGTAAACAAATTAGGACGATTTCGGAGAACAGGGCTTTCGTTGAAGAGTCGTTTAGTTAGAATCAACGCTTATCATTGCCAGAACATTTATTTGGAATATTTATGAACCTCAAGGGAAAACGCAGAACGCTGTTTCTGCTGCTGGCGGTCGTGGTTTTAGCCGGTGGGTACTGGCTATGGCAGGTGCTGAATGCGCCGGCGCCGCAGTATCAGACGCTGATTGTTCGCCCGGGCGAACTGCAGCAAAACGTCCTCGCGACGGGCAAGCTTGACGCTTTGCGCAAGGTTGACGTCGGGGCGCAGGTCAGCGGCCAGCTGAAAACGCTGTCGGTTGAGATTGGCGACAAGGTGAAAAAAGGCCAGCTGCTCGGCGTTATCGATCCTGAGCAGGCTGAGAACCAGATCCGCGAGGTGGAAGCCACGCTGATGGAGCTGCGCGCGCAGCGTGCCCAGGCGCTGGCAGAACGTAACCTGGCTCAGGTAACGTTGACCCGTCAGCAGGCGCTGGCCAAAACCCAGGCTATTTCGAAACAGGATTTAGATACTGCCACCACTGAACTGGCGGTGAAACAGGCGCAAATTGGCACGATTGACGCGCAGATCAAACGCAATCAGGCCTCGCTGGATACGGCAAAAACCAACCTCGACTACACCAAAATCGTCGCGCCAATGGCGGGTGAAGTTACCCAGATCACCACGCTGCAGGGCCAGACGGTGATTGCCGCGCAGCAGGCGCCGAACATTCTGACCCTGGCGGACATGAGCACCATGCTGGTCAAAGCCCAGGTCTCAGAGGCGGATGTGATCCATCTTAAGCCGGGGCAGAACGCCTGGTTTACGGTGCTTGGCGACCCGCAGACGCGCTACGAAGGCGTGCTTAAAGACATTCTGCCGACGCCGGAAAAAGTTAACGACGCTATCTTCTACTATGCCCGCTTTGAGGTGCCAAACCCGCAGGGCGTGCTGCGTCTGGACATGACCGCACAGGTGCATATCCAGCTGACCGGCGTGAAGAACGTGCTGACCATTCCGCTCTCTGCGCTCGGCGAGTCCGCCGGTGATAGTCGTTATAAAGTGAAAGTGCTGCGCAACGGCGAAACGCGCGAGCGCGAGGTCGTGATCGGCGCGCGCAACGACACCGACGTGGTGGTGGTGAAAGGACTGGAAGAGGGCGAGGAGGTTGTTGTCAGCGAAAGCCTGCCCGGAGCCGCTAAATGACGGCGCTGCTTGAGCTAAATAACATTCGTCGCAGCTATCCGTCAGGCGACGGCCCGGTGG
The DNA here is from genome assembly GCF_001059415.1 of Enterobacter sp. 940_PEND. Taxonomy (NCBI): domain Bacteria; kingdom Pseudomonadati; phylum Pseudomonadota; class Gammaproteobacteria; order Enterobacterales; family Enterobacteriaceae; genus Enterobacter; species Enterobacter sp. 940_PEND. The sequence continues at coordinate 142,863 of NZ_JUMS01000123.1, read as the reverse complement.
AGGTGCTGAAGGGCATCTCCCTGCGCGTGGAGGCGGGCGAGATGGTGGCGATTGTCGGCGCGTCGGGTTCCGGTAAATCGACGCTGATGAACATTCTCGGCTGCCTGGATAAACCGACCAGCGGGACCTATCGCGTGGCCGGGACGGATGTCTCCACGCTGGACGGCGACGCGCTGGCGAAGCTGCGCCGGGAACACTTCGGCTTTATCTTCCAGCGTTACCATCTGCTTTCTCACCTTAACGCGGCCCAGAACGTGGAAGTGCCCGCGGTGTATGCGGGTGTCGAACGGAAAAAGCGCCTTGAGCGCGCGCAGATGCTGCTGACGCGTCTGGGGCTGGCGGAGCGGGTGGAGTACCAGCCGTCGCAGCTGTCAGGCGGCCAGCAGCAGCGCGTGAGTATTGCCCGCGCACTGATGAACGGCGGGCAGGTGATCCTCGCGGATGAACCGACCGGCGCGCTCGACAGCCATTCCGGTGAAGAGGTGATGGCGATCCTCCATCAGCTTCGCGATCGGGGGCACACGGTGATTATCGTTACCCACGATCCGCAGGTGGCGGCGCAGGCAGAACGCATTATTGAGATCCACGACGGCGAACTGGTCAGCAATCCACCGCCGCGTGAGTCCAGGGCTGCGGCGCCGAAAGAAGCGCTACCGGCATCAACCGGCTGGGGACAGTTCTCCAGCGGCTTTCGCGAAGCGCTGACCATGGCCTGGCTGGCGATGGCGGCTAACAAAATGCGTACCCTGCTGACGATACTCGGCATCATTATTGGTATCGCCTCGGTGGTATCGATCGTGGTGGTGGGCGACGCGGCCAAGCAGCTGGTGCTGGCCGATATCCGCGCCATCGGCACTAATACCATTGACGTCTATCCGGGCAAAGATTTTGGTGACGACGAGCCGCAGTATCAGCAGGCGCTGAAGTATGACGATCTGGCGGCAATTCAGAAGCAGCCGTGGGTGAACTCCGCCACGCCTGCGGTGTCGCAGAACCTGCGTCTGCGCGTGGGGAATGTTGACGTGGCCGCCAGCGCGAACGGCGTGAGCGGGGACTATTTCAACGTCTACGGCATGACCTTCAGCGAAGGCGCTACCTTCAACGCCGAGCAGCTGGCGGGCAGGGCGCAGGTGGTGGTGCTGGACGCGAACTCGCGCAGGCAGCTCTTCCCCAATAAAGCCAGCGTGGTGGGCGAAGTGATCCTGGTCGGCAACATGCCCGCCACGGTCATTGGCGTGGCGGAAGAGAAGCAGTCGATGTTTGGCAGCAGCAAGATCCTGCGCGTCTGGCTGCCCTACACCACCATCTCCGGGCGGATTATGGGACAGTCCTGGCTCAACTCCATCACCGTGCGCGTGAAGGAGGGCTACGACAGCGCGCTGGCCGAACAGCAGCTTGAACGGCTGTTAACCCTGCGCCACGGGAAGAAAGATTTCTTCACCTGGAATATGGACGGCCTCTTGAAAACGGCGGAAAAGACCACACGTACTCTTCAGCTGTTTCTCACGCTGGTGGCGGTGATCTCGCTGGTCGTCGGCGGCATCGGGGTGATGAATATCATGCTGGTGTCGGTCACCGAGCGCACGCGAGAGATCGGTATTCGCATGGCGGTCGGCGCCCGGGCCAGCGATGTGCTGCAGCAGTTTTTGATAGAGGCGGTTCTGGTGTGTCTGGTCGGCGGGGCGATGGGCATTGCGCTCTCGATGATGATCGCGTTTGCGCTCCAGCTCTTTTTACCCGGCTGGGAGATTGGCTTCTCGCCGGTTGCCATTATCACCGCGTTTTTGTGTTCGACCTTTACCGGCATTTTGTTTGGCTGGTTGCCTGCCCGCAACGCGGCGCGGCTGGATCCGGTGGACGCGCTGGCTCGGGAATAACCCGAAAATAAAAATGCCAGCCGATCGGGCTGGCATTTTGACTGCGGGATGTACACAATAAAACAGAGAGCTATGCAACCGTCTCTGCTTCAACGGGTACGATTAGGCTTGCATGATTGCCTTTTGGTCCCTGATGTACATCGAACCGGACGGACTGCCCGGCTTTGAGCGTTCTGTAACCATCCATCTGAATGGTGGAATAGTGAGCGAAGATATCCTCGCCGCCGCCTTCGGGGCAGATGAAGCCAAACCCTTTGGCGTTGTTGAACCACTTAACAGTACCCATTTCCATGCTTCGACATCCTTCGTAAATCTTATAAGTTAAGATGGAATGAACCGGTGGTGGAGTGGGGGCTGTTCAAAACCTCGCCATCTCACGCTTGTACAATTTAGAGAAACGAAAGAAGTCGTCAAGCGTTTGGCGCTGGAGATGGGACAATAATCAACCAAAGTTTGAAGCAGTTAACGCTATTGCAACAGTTTGTGACAGACATCGCGGATGACAGTAATAGATGATTGTTATCTAACATCTGAGGTAGATTCAAAGTGGTTATGCATAATGGGTAAGACCAACGATTGGCTGGATTTCGACCAGCTGGCGGAAGACAAAGTGCGCGACGCGCTAAAACCGCCATCTATGTATAAAGTTATGTTAATGAACGATGATTACACGCCGATGGAATTTGTTATTGACGTGCTACAAAAGTTCTTTTCTTATGATGTAGAACGTGCAACGCAACTGATGCTTACCGTTCATTATCGTGGCAAAGCTATCTGCGGCATCTTCACAGCCGAAGTGGCGGAAACCAAAGTGGCGATGGTGAACGACTATGCGAGGGAGAACGAGCATCCGTTGCTGTGTACGCTGGAAAAGGCCTGATAAGGCATAAAATTGGGGGAGGTGCCTATGCTCAATCAAGAACTGGAACTCAGTTTAAATATGGCTTTCGCCAGAGCGCGTGAGCACCGACATGAGTTTATGACCGTCGAGCATTTACTGCTCGCACTGCTTAGCAACCCATCTGCCCGCGAAGCGCTGGAAGCCTGCTCCGTGGATCTGGTGGCGCTACGTCAGGAACTCGAAGCCTTCATCGAACAAACCACACCGGTGCTGCCAGCCAGTGAAGAAGAGCGCGACACGCAGCCGACGCTCAGCTTCCAGCGCGTGCTGCAGCGCGCGGTATTCCACGTCCAGTCTTCCGGGCGTAGCGAAGTGACTGGCGCAAACGTCTTAGTCGCCATCTTCAGCGAGCAGGAGTCACAGGCTGCCTACCTGCTGCGCAAACACGAAGTCAGCCGCCTCGACGTGGTTAACTTTATTTCTCACGGAACGCGCAAAGACGAGCCTAACCAGGCATCGGATTCCAGCAATCAGGTCAATAACAATGAAGAGCAAGCAGGCGGGGAGGATCGTATGGAAAACTTCACCACCAACCTTAACCAGCTTGCTCGCGTTGGCGGTATCGACCCGCTGATTGGTCGCGATAAAGAGCTGGAGCGCGCGATCCAGGTGCTGTGCCGTCGCCGCAAGAACAACCCGCTGCTGGTGGGTGAGTCAGGCGTGGGTAAAACCGCGATTGCCGAAGGGCTTGCCTGGCGCATTGTCCAGGGTGACGTGCCGGAAGTGATTGCCGACTGCACCATCTACTCGCTGGATATCGGCTCGCTGCTGGCGGGCACTAAATACCGCGGTGATTTTGAAAAACGCTTCAAGGCGCTGTTAAAACAGCTGGAGCAGGACACCAACAGCATCCTGTTTATCGATGAGATCCACACCATCATCGGCGCAGGTGCGGCCTCCGGTGGCCAGGTGGATGCCGCGAACCTGATCAAACCGCTGCTCTCCAGCGGCAAGATCCGCGTGATTGGCTCCACGACCTACCAGGAGTTCAGCAACATCTTTGAGAAAGACCGTGCGCTGGCGCGCCGCTTCCAGAAAATCGACGTGACCGAACCATCCGTCGAGGAAACGGTGCAGATCATCAACGGCCTGAAGCCGAAGTACGAAGCGCACCACGACGTGCGTTACACCGCGAAAGCGGTCCGTGCGGCGGTGGAGCTGGCGGTGAAATACATCAACGACCGTCATCTGCCGGACAAGGCGATTGACGTGATTGATGAGGCGGGGGCGCGTGCGCGCCTGATGCCGGCCAGCAAGCGTAAGAAAACCGTTAACGTGGCGGATATCGAGTCCGTGGTGGCCCGCATCGCGCGTATCCCTGAGAAGAGCGTTTCTCAGAGCGACCGCGACACGCTGCGCACCCTCGGCAATCGCCTGAAAATGCTGGTCTTTGGTCAGGATAAAGCCATTGAGGCCTTAACCGAAGCGATCAAGATGGCCCGCGCCGGGCTGGGGCATGACCACAAGCCTGTCGGTTCCTTCCTGTTCGCTGGCCCAACCGGCGTGGGCAAAACCGAGGTGACGGTTCAGCTCTCCAAAGCGCTGGGCATTGAGCTGCTTCGCTTTGATATGTCCGAGTATATGGAGCGTCACACCGTCAGCCGTTTGATTGGTGCGCCTCCGGGCTACGTGGGCTTTGACCAGGGCGGCCTGCTCACTGACGCGGTGATCAAGCATCCGCACGCGGTACTGCTGCTCGATGAAATCGAGAAAGCGCACCCGGACGTGTTCAACATCCTGCTGCAGGTGATGGACAACGGGACGCTGACCGACAACAACGGGCGCAAGGCGGACTTCCGCAACGTGGTGCTGGTGATGACCACCAACGCCGGCGTGCGTGAAACCGAGCGTAAATCCATCGGCCTGATCCACCAGGACAACAGCACCGATGCGATGGAGGAGATCAAGAAGATCTTTACGCCGGAATTCCGTAACCGTCTGGACAACATTATCTGGTTCGATCACTTGTCTACCGAGGTGATCCATCAGGTAGTGGATAAGTTCATCGTCGAACTGCAGGTTCAGCTGGATCAGAAAGGCGTGTCGCTGGAAGTGAGCCAGGAGGCCCGCAACTGGCTGGCCGAGAAAGGCTACGACCGAGCGATGGGTGCCCGTCCGATGGCGCGCGTGATTCAGGACAACCTGAAGAAACCGCTGGCGAACGAGCTGCTGTTTGGCTCTCTTGTCGACGGTGGTCAGGTGACGGTGGCGCTGGATCAGGCGAAGAATGAGCTGACGTATGATTTCCAGAGCGCGGCGAAGCACAAGCCGGAAGCGGCTCACTGAGTGAGTTGAACGTTAATGTTAAAAACCGGGCTTTTGCCCGGTTTTTTTTATGCCTGCCAAGGTAAAAGCAAAATGACAACAGTGTTGTCGTTTTTAGTGTTTTCTCCCTCTCCCTGTGGGAGAGGGTTGGGGTGAGGGCAACAGACCGCAGAGGAATTTTGCGAGGCGCTTTCCAGTTTCCTTCGAAGTCAGTTGCTGGATAAAACCACAGTAATAAAATGGCGTCGCACCTGCAAAATCAGGTGCCGGGATTGGCGTCCTGATTACACACATATGGAAAGATGTTGCTAACGCAACGTCACTGGTTTCGTTCACTCTTTTTTTAGCTGCGGTATAATCCGTATCTTCAAATATGGTGGGCTGAACCGGGGCTTCTTTTGAAGCGCCGATTTTCCATATGGTCGGTACGCCAAACCGGTTCAGTCTGCCACCCGAAGTTGGCGTTTCTGGTGGTAGTTTTCAGCTCTTAATATGGAAATTATGAATATGGAAAACCAGTCTATCTCCCAACTCTACAGCGAACTCTCCCTCAACCCCGATCTCCCAACCCTTGCAGAGCGCTGCAAATTGCTCACCGAAATCCTCCTCGATTGCACATCACTCCCACAAACGCAGCCCATCTGTCGCTGCCTTGGGGCGTATCTGGAAGAAATGAAATCCGGCCTCACAGAGTCAATGCGTGATTTTCAGGTGGTGGAATTTGAGGACGAAGCGGAACAACCGAGACAAAAAAAGTGGCTGCTTGAAGACACCGAAGCACAGTGTGATTACTGTCGGGCGTTAAACCACATACTGCTGGTATCGCATTTTGACCGCGATATGTTGCCGCACCTGACGGGATTACTCCATGACATGGCTCATTCTATGGCGGGGGATTTAATCGCTCCTGTACAACCGTGAATGACAATACATCTTCCGACGCAGCAACACTAAAGCCATAAATAAAAAAGGCCGGGATTATCCCGACCTTTTAAATATTCATCTGCCATTACAGGCGAAAACAATTAGCGACTACGGAAGACAATGCGGCCTTTGCTCAGGTCGTACGGGGTCAGTTCAACAGTCACTTTGTCGCCCGTCAAAATGCGGATGTAGTTTTTGCGCATTTTACCGGAGATGTGCGCAGTTACCACGTGACCGTTTTCCAGCTCTACGCGAAACATGGTATTAGGCAACGTATCAAGTACGGTACCCTGCATTTCAATATTGTCTTCTTTGGCCATCTAATCCTCTGGGGTATCACTACCAAGTTTTGAACCGGCAAGATAATGCCGAAATTCATCAATTAAGTAAAGAATTGCGCGATTAAAACGCAGCAAAACAGTTTCGGCGCATTGCCCAAGCGTCACGGTACAACCGAACAGGAAGCGCATTCGTAAAGGGGAGACAACAGGATAAACGTCAGGACGTTATCTGAAGCGAGGGTCCCAAACGGCGGCGGGGCAACAGGCAGAAGCTACTCTGCGGCATAATTATAACACCCTCACAAAAAATATGCGGAAAACATTTAGGCATTGGGCATAAAGAGCGTTCTCGGTATCCAGAAGTCGCGCGGGAGCTTCTCCTGACGGCTGGCATCCAGCTGTTCGATGTACTGGCGTCGCGGGATTTCAACAGCACCCAGGGAGGCCGTGTGCTCGTTGAGCACCTGACAATCGATCAGGCGTCCGCCGCGCTGGGCAAACGCCTCGCAGAAGACCAGCAGCGCGGTTTTCGAGGCGTTAACCGCACGAGAGAACATCGACTCGCCGCAAAACAGCGTCCCCTGCGCCACGCCGTACATGCCGCCGACGAGCGCTCCGCCTTCCCACACCTCGATGGAGTGGGCGTAGCCAAGCTCATGGAGCTGGTGGTAGGCGGTAATGATATCGCGGGTTATCCATGTCCCTTCATAGCGGTCTTCGGCACAGCCTTCAATGACCTGACCAAAGGCGTGATTGAGGGTGACGCGGTAGGGTGATTTCGCATGGAAACGCTTCATGCTGCGGCTCGCGTGAAACTGCGCTGGCCACAGCACGGCACGCGGATCGGGGGACCACCATAAAATCGGATCGCCGGGGGAAAACCAGGGGAATATACCGCGCTGGTACGCCATTAATAGCCGAGCGGGGCTGAGGTCACCTCCAAGGGCCAGCAGCCCGTTGGGCTCACGCAGCGCCCCTTCCGGAGAAGGGAACGCGATGTTATGACGAGAAAGCTGGACCAGGCGCATGACAGCAAAACTCCAGTACGCGAGTAAGGACGCTACAAATATAGTCTACAGACGCTGTTTAAACTGGTAGTAGCGACCCTGTTTCGCCAACAGCTCTGCGTGACTACCTTGCTCAATAATGTGTCCGTTGTCCATCACAATTATCCGATCAAAACTCGCCAGTCCGCGCAGGCGGTGTGTGACCATCAGCACGGTTTTGCCGGTCATGACATTCGCCAGTAAATCAAGGATTTGGCTTTCGGTTGTGGCATCCAGCCCTTCGGTGGGTTCGTCGAGCAGCATCAGCGGCGCATCGTGCAGCAGCGCGCGCGCAATAGCCAGACGGCGCAGTTCACCGCCCGAGAGCTGACGGCCGCCTTCGCCCAGCCAGCTGTTCAGCCCGTCGTCCTCAAGCAGTTTTTGCAGCCCGACCTGCTCCAGCACGGCGCGAAGCGCATCATCAGAGGCCTCTGGCGCGGCCAGCAGCAGGTTATCGCGCAGGGTGGCGCTAAACAGATGCACGCGCTGCGGAACGACGCTCACCGTCTTGCGCAGGGCCTGCTCGCTGAAATCGGTCAGCAACGTGTTATTAAAACGAATATGGCCGCGCTGCGGATCCCAGGCGCGGGTCAGCAACTGCAGCAGCGTCGATTTACCGCAGCCGGTACGGCCGAGGATCGCCATCCGCTGACCTGCGTTAACAGAAAGGTTGATACCGTCCAGCGCGTTCTGCGCCTGTTTGTCATAGGCGAAGGTGACATCTTCAAGCGTCAGCGCAACCTGCTCTGGTACCGCGGTCTGCCCGGCACTGAACGTGACTTCAGGCTCCTGCTCGGCAATCTGCGTGATGCGCAGGGCAGAGGCGATCACCTGGCCCAGATGCTGGAAGGCGCCCGTTACCGGGGCTAGCGCCTCAAACGCCGCCAGCGCGCAGAAGACGAAAAGGGCAATAAGAGGACCCGGCTGTGAATTCCCCCCGACATCGCCGGAAGCCAGCCACAGCATGGCAATCACCGCCACGCCGCCGATTAACATCATCAGGGCCTGAGAGAAGGCCGTCAGCTCCGACTGGCGGCGCTGGGCCTCATGCCAGTTAAGCTCCGTACTTTCCATCCGCGCACGGTAGCGCTTACTGGCGCCAAAAATTGTCAGCTCTGCCTGCCCCTGAAGCCAGGAGGTGAGCTGCTGGCGGTAGTCCCCGCGCAGGCGCGTCAGGTTTTCCCCGGTAGATTTCCCGGCGCGGTAAAACAGCGGCGGCAGTATGATGAGCGTCAGCAGCATGATCCCGCCCAGCGTCAGCGCAACGGAAACATCCAGAACAGACAGCCCCAGCGTGACCACCACAATCACCACAAACGCGCCAACGATCGGGGAAATCACGCGCAGGTAAAGGTGATCCAGCGTGTCGACATCCGCAACGACACGGTTAAGTAGCTCACCCTGACGAAAACGCGCCAGCCCGGCAGGGGAGAGGGGCAGCAGTTTGCTGAAGGTGTAGATGCGCAGGTGCTGCAGCACGCGGAAAGTGGCGTCGTGGCTGACCAGCCGTTCGAAATAGCGTCCGGCTGTACGGGTGATGGCGGTACCGCGAACGCCGGCAGCCGGGAGCATATAGTTGAAGCTGTATAAACCGGCGAAGCCCGCGACGGCCGAGGCCGACAGGAACCAGCCGGAAAGCGTGAGCAGGCCAATGCTGGCGAGCAGTGTGACAATCGCCAGCACAATCCCCAGCGTCAGCATCCATTTGTGGCGTTTATAGAGCGCAAGATAAGGCAGCAGAGCACGCATCAGATGTCCTCCTGACGGTTCGCCAGCAGGGCGGCAAACGGTCCCTGCGCGGCAACGAGAGAGGCGTAATCGCCTTGCTCAACAATACGGCCGTTCTCCATGACCCAGATCTGGTCCCAGTCGGCAATCCCCTCCAGCTGATGGGTGACCATCAGGGTGGTTTGCTGCCGGGAGGCGGCGTTCAGGGCCTCCATTACGCGCTGTTCGCTGTGGGCGTCCAGGCTGGCGGCGGGCTCATCCAGCAGCATCAGCTGGCATGGATTAAGCAGCGCGCGGGCAACGGCTACGCGCTGCGCCTGTCCGACCGACAGCCCGGCGGACTGATCGCCGACCACGGTATCTACCCCCTGCGAAAGCAGCGGCAGAAACTCGCTGACCCAGGCGCGGTCGAGCACCGATTGCAGTTCATCTTCACGCGCGTCCGGGCGCGCCAGCAGAACGTTTTCACGCAGCGTAGAGGCTGGAAGCTGCGGGTTTTGTCCTACCCAACTGAGCTGTTTACGCCAGGCGTCTGGATCGAGGTTGCGCAGTTCGGTTTTGTTGATCCGCAGTGAACCCGTGTAGGCCATAAAGCCGGATAGCGCATTCAGCAGAGAACTTTTACCGGAACCGCTGGTGCCGACGAGCACCACCCGTTGTCCGGCAGGTAAGGTAAAGTTCAGCGGACCCGCGAGCACTTTGCCTTCCGGTGACAGAATAGAAAAGTCCTGCGCTTCAATGGTCACGGGGTCTTTAGCATTCAGCGTCACGTCACCCCGCTCCGGGTGAGCCAGCGGCGTTTCAAGGAACGTTTTCAGGCTATCGGCTGCGCCAACCGCCTGCGCTTTGGCGTGATAGAAGGTCCCCAGATCGCGGAGCGGCTGGAAAAACTCCGGGGCCAGGATCAGCGCCAGGAAACCGGCAGAAAGGGTCACCGCCGTGCCGTAATGGCCGAAATCCAGCGCGCCAAGGTAGGAGAAGCCAAAGTAGACCGCCACGAGGGCAATCGACAGCGAGGTAAAGAATTCCAGTACGCCGGAGGATAAGAAGGCAAGGCGTAACACTTCCATGGTGCGCTGACGAAAGTCCTGCGATGCCCGGCGAATATTTTCGGTTTCCGCTTCACCGCGGCCAAAAATGCGTAACGTCTCCATGCCGCGCAGACGATCGAGGAAATGACCGCTCAGGCGACCCAGTGCCAGGAAGTTACGGCGGTTGGCATCCGCTGCCCCCATGCCGACCAGCGCCATAAACAGCGGGATCAGCGGGGCGGTGCCCATCAGAATCAGCGCAGCCATCCAGTTCACCGGGAAGATGGCGATCACAATCAGCAGCGGAACGAAGACGGCAAGGGCCATTTGCGGCAGATAGCGCGCATAGTAGTCGTGCATATCGTCAATCTGCTCAAGGATCAGCGTCGCCCAGCTACCGGCCGGTTTACCCTGGATCCACGCGGGCCCCGCTTCCTGAAGACGATCGAGCACCTGACGGCGGATCTCGTAGCGGATGTGCTGTCCGGCGTGAAAACCGACGCGCTCACGCAGCCACACCACCCAGGCGCGCAGGATAAAAATCAGGATCAGGACAATAAAAGGCAGCAACAGCGCTTCGCGCGGGATGTTCTCCATGATCATGTGATTAAGAATGCGGGCCAGCAGCCATGCCTGGGCAACAATCAACAGACCGCTAACGAACCCCAGGAGACGGGAAATCGTAAGCCAGCGGCGGGAAATAACGCTTTGCTGTTTCAGCCAGCGTGTTAACTCTTGTTGACGGGTTTTTTCCATTGCGTACTTTGCAGGTGACGTTATTAGAAATTGGGCAGCGCAATGTTACAACGGGGAGACAATAAAGGCGACTTATCGCCGCCTTTATTTACGTTTGTTACTGACTTGTAAAGATTATTTACCTTGTTCAGCCAGTCCATCGAGGTAGCGCTCAGCGTCCAGCGCGGCCATACAGCCGGTGCCAGCAGAGGTAATCGCCTGACGATAAATATGGTCCATCACGTCGCCAGCCGCGAACACGCCCGGGATGCTGGTCTGGGTCGCGTTACCGTGAATGCCGGACTGCACTTTGATGTAGCCATTTTCCAGCTCCAGCTGACCGTCGAAGATCGCGGTGTTCGGGCTGTGACCGATCGCCACAAACAGACCCGCCACTTCAAGCGTTTCGACGTTGTCAGTGTTCTGGGTATCACGGATACGCAGACCGGCAACGCCCATCTGGTCGCCCGTCACCTCTTCCAGGGTACGGTTGGTATGCAGCACGATGTTGCCACTGGCCACTTTATCCATCAGGCGTTTGATCAGGATCTTCTCCGCGCGGAAGGTTTCGCGACGGTGGATCAGGTGCACTTCAGAGGCAATGTTCGCCAGGTAGAGCGCTTCTTCTACTGCGGTGTTGCCGCCGCCGATGACCGCGACTTTCTGATTGCGGTAGAAGAAACCGTCACAGGTTGCGCAGGCAGAGACGCCGCGACCTTTGAACGCTTCTTCGGATGGCAGACCGAGGTAACGGGCAGAGGCGCCGGTGGCAACGATCAGCGCGTCACAGGTGTATTCGCCGCTGTCGCCCGTCAGGCGGAACGGACGGTTCTGCAGATCGACCTTATTGATGTGGTCGAACAGAATTTCAGTTTCGAATTTAGCGGCATGCTCGTGCATACGTTCCATCAGCAGCGGCCCGGTCAGGTCGTTCGGGTCCCCTGGCCAGTTTTCCACTTCGGTGGTGGTGGTCAGCTGACCGCCTTTTTCCATTCCGGTGATGAGTACCGGGTGCAGGTTAGCGCGTGCAGCATAGACCGCTGCGGTATATCCCGCAGGTCCAGAACCAAGGATTAGCAGCTTACTGTGTTTGGCCGTGCCCATGAGATCCCCATTGTTGTTGGCAGACATTTGGCTGGATTGTAGGGAATTTGTTGTCGTAAAAAAAGAGCGCAGCAATTTTGATATCAATCTGTGTAATAGCCACGGACGATGAGTGGCGCGCTATAACATCACGCTTTCGCCTGAAAACCGGTCGTTTGTAAGGCAATAAAATGAGGATTAATACCCTGCCGTAATGAATATCCGGCATGTTGTACTAAAAAACGATGTTTTGCTTTGACAATCCCCTGCGCTTTTGCGAAAACATTCAAGGAAGAAAAAAAACCGCGTTAACCGTATGCCGCATAGGCATGCACGTAAATGCCATTTTTACCGGGTCAGTGAAATCTACGCATGGCGTGGACAGACGCCATACGTGATGTCGGTGACTGCCTTCGGGCAACGGTCTTCTTACCAACAGAACCCGAATCCGCATCGCGTCTAATACAAAACCAGGCGATGTGATGACTAACGGGTACAGGCTCTGAACAGTGATGTGCACAGGGTCCAGGCAGGAGTAGGGAAGGAATACAGAGAGACAATAATAATGGTAGATAGCAAGAAGCGCCCTGGCAAAGATCTCGACCGTATCGATCGTAACATTCTTAATGAATTGCAAAAGGATGGGCGTATTTCCAACGTCGAGCTTTCAAAACGTGTGGGACTTTCCCCGACGCCGTGCCTTGAGCGTGTGCGCCGACTGGAAAGACAGGGTTTCATTCAGGGCTATACTGCTCTGCTGAACCCGCATTATCTGGATGCCTCACTTCTGGTATTTGTTGAGATTACTCTGAATCGTGGTGCGCCGGATGTGTTTGAGCAATTTAACGCCGCTGTACAAAAACTTGAAGAAATTCAAGAGTGTCATCTGGTATCCGGTGATTTCGACTACCTGTTGAAAACCCGTGTACCTGATATGTCCGCCTACCGTAAGCTGCTGGGGGAAACCCTGCTGCGTCTGCCAGGCGTGAACGACACCCGTACGTATGTGGTGATGGAAGAGGTCAAACAGAGCAATCGTCTGGTTATTAAGACGCGCTAACACGGAACAGGTGCAAAATCAGCGTAGTTTGATTACACTCCTGTTAATCCATACAGCAACAGTGCCGGGGAGTCCCGGCGCTGTTGTCCGTTTTAGCAAAAAGGCAGGATATGCCTGATACCTGGAGAGCCTTTTTTGAGCCAGGAATACACTGAAGACAAAGAAGTCACACTATCGAAGCTAAGCAGCGGACGTCGTCTCCTCGAGGCTTTGCTGATTGTTATTGCCCTTTTTGCCGTCTGGCTGATGGCAGCCTTACTCAGTTTCAACCCCTCAGATCCCAGCTGGTCACAAACTGCATGGCATGAGCCTATCCATAATTTAGGCGGTGTCCCCGGTGCCTGGCTTGCGGACACGCTGTTCTTCATTTTCGGTGTGATGGCCTACACCCTTCCCGTTATTATCATTGGCGGATGCTGGTTTGCGTGGCGTCATCGTCAGAACGATGATTACATCGACTATTTTGCCGTGTCGCTGCGCCTGATTGGCGCGCTGGCGCTGATCCTCACCTCGTGCGGGCTGGCGGCAATCAATGCGGATGATATCTGGTACTTCGCCTCTGGCGGGGTGATCGGCAGTTTACTCAGTTCTGCGCTGCAGCCGATGCTGCACAGCAGCGGCGGCACGCTGGCGCTGCTGTGTATCTGGGCGGCCGGGCTGACGCTGTTTACCGGCTGGTCCTGGGTGAGCATTGCCGAGAAAATCGGCAGTTTTATCCTCACCATTCTGACCTTCGCCAGCAACCGTACCCGTCGTGACGATACGTGGGTTGATGAAGACGAATACGAAGATGAAGAGGAAGATGACGCGCCTGTGCAGCGTCGCGAGTCTCGTCGTGCGCGTATTCTGCGCGGCGCGCTGGCCCGTCGTCAGCGTGTTGCTGAGAAATTTGCCAACCCGCTGGGTCGTAAAACCGATGCGGCGCTCTTCTCCGGTAAGCGCATGGATGAAGACGAGCAGGTGGCGTATCGCGCTGCAGGTGTCGCCGTCGATCCTGACGATGTGCTCTTCTCCGGCAGCCGGGCCACTCCGGGTGACTTCGACGAATACGATCCGCTGTTAAATGGTCATTCGGTTACCGAGCCGGTTGCGGCCGCCGCAGCCGCGACGACTGCTGCGCAGGCGTATGCCGCGCCTGTCGACGCCGTGATGCCATCCGCGCCGGTTTCGCCGCCGGAATCCGTTATTCAGCAGCCTCAGGTTGACTGGCAGACTGCGCCAGGCGTTCACACGCCGGAGCCGGTTATCGCGCCTGAACCTGAAAGCTACATTCCTGTGCAGCAGGAGCAGTGGCAGCAGCCTTATCAGCCGCCGCAGCCTGCGTATGAACCGCAAGATTACCCGCACTATGAACAGCCTGTGGCCCAACCTTATCAGGAGTATGTGCCTGAGCCGGTTGAACCTGTGCAGCCTTATGTAGAGCCGCAGCCTGAAGCTGAAATCGTGGAAGAGGTAAAACCCTCTCGTCCACCGATGTACTATTTTGAAGAAGTTGAAGAGCGTCGTGCGCGTGAACGCGAGCAGCTGGCGGCCTGGTACCAGCCTGTGCCTGAACCGGTGCAGGAGCCGGTGACGAAAGCGCCTTCTGTTTCCGTTCCACCGATCGACCCGACGCCTGCAGTCGCACCCGTAGCGGAAAGCGTGGAGCAGGCTACCGCGGCCGCTGCCGTAGCTGCGCCTGTCTTTAGCCTGGCAACAGGGGGCACACCACGTCCTCAGGTGAAGGAGGGGATTGGTCCGCAACTGCCTCGCCCTAACCGCGTTCGTGTACCCACCCGCCGTGAGCTTGCCTCTTATGGCATCAAGCTGCCTTCCCAGCGTATGGCCGAAGAGAAAGCGCGCGAGCCTGAGTACGAAGATGACGCCGATGAAATGCAGCAGGACGAGCTGGCCCGTCAGTTCGCCGCGCAGCAGAATCAACGCTACGGTGAAGAATATCAGCACGATGAACCGGTGCTGGAAGACGAAGAGGACGCGGCTGAAGCAGAACTGGCGCGCCAGTTTGCCGCCACCCAGCAGCAGCGCTATTCCGGTGAGCAACCGGCTGGCGCAAATCCGTTCTCGCTGTCTGATTTTGAATTCTCGCCGATGAAGGATCTGGTGGATGATGGCCCGAGCGAGCCGTTATTTACCCCGAGCGTGATGCCGGAAGCGGAGCCTGTGCGCCAGCAGCCAGCACCACAGGCCTACGCGCAGCCGCATCAGCCTGTTCAGCAGCCGTATGCGCAGCAGCATCAACCTGTTCAGCAGCCGCAGCAGCCGCCACAGCCACCGCAGTTCCAGCAGCCTGCGCCTCAGCCGCAGGAAAGTCTGATTCACCCGCTGCTGATGCGTAACGGTGACAGCCGTCCGCTGCAGCGTCCAAGCACGCCGCTGCCGTCTCTGGATCTGTTAACGCCGCCGCCGTCAGAAGTTGAGCCGGTCGATACCTTCGCGCTTGAGCAGATGGCGCGTCTGGTGGAAGCACGTCTGGCTGACTTCCGTATCAAGGCGGACGTGGTGAACTACTCGCCGGGTCCTGTGATTACCCGTTTTGAACTGAACCTGGCGCCCGGCGTTAAAGCTGCGCGTATTTCCAACCTGTCCCGCGACCTGGCGCGTTCTCTGTCGACCGTGGCGGTGCGTGTGGTGGAAGTTATCCCTGGCAAGCCGTACGTTGGGCTTGAGCTGCCGAACAAGAAACGTCAGACCGTCTACCTGCGTGAAGTGCTGGATAACACCAAATTCCGCGATAATCCGTCCCCGCTGACCGTGGTGCTGGGTAAAGATATCGCTGGCGATCCGGTCGTGGCCGATCTCGCCAAAATGCCTCACCTGCTGGTTGCGGGTACCACCGGTTCCGGTAAGTCAGTCGGTGTGAACGCCATGATCCTCAGCATGCTCTATAAAGCGCAGCCGGAAGATGTGCGTTTCATCATGATCGACCCGAAAATGCTCGAACTGTCGGTCTACGAAGGCATCCCGCATCTGCTGACCGAAGTGGTCACCGACATGAAAGATGCCGCCAACGCCCTGCGCTGGAGCGTCAACGAGATGGAACGCCGCTACAAGCTGATGTCTGCGCTGGGCGTGCGTAACCTGGCCGGTTATAACGAGAAAATTGCCCAGGCTGTGCGCATGGGGCGTCCGATCCCGGATCCTTACTGGAAGCCGGGTGACAGCATGGATGCTCAGCATCCGGTGCTGGAAAAACTGCCTTATATCGTCGTGCTGGTTGATGAATTCGCTGACCTTATGATGACCGTCGGTAAGAAAGTAGAAGAGTTGATTGCCCGTCTGGCGCAGAAAGCGCGTGCGGCCGGTATTCACCTTGTGCTGGCGACCCAGCGTCCTTCCGTGGACGTTATCACCGGTCTTATCAAAGCGAACATTCCGACGCGTATCGCCTTTACCGTATCCAGTAAAATTGACTCCCGTACCATTCTTGACCAGGGCGGCGCAGAGTCGCTGCTGGGTATGGGTGACATGCTCTATTCAGGCCCGAACTCCACCTCTCCGGTGCGCGTCCACGGTGCGTTTGTACGCGATGAGGAAGTTCACGCCGTCGTGCAGGACTGGAAAGCGCGCGGTCGTCCGCAATACGTTGACGGTATTACCAGCGACACGGAAAGCGAAGGCGGCGGCGGTGGCTTCGACGGCGGCGAAGAGCTGGATCCGTTATTCGATCAGGCGGTTAACTTCGTTACCGAAAAACGCAAAGCATCCATCTCAGGCGTGCAGCGCCAGTTCCGCATCGGCTATAACCGCGCGGCGCGCATCATCGAGCAGATGGAAGCACAGGGCATTGTGAGCGAGCAGGGGCATAACGGTAACCGCGAGGTGCTGGCACCGCCGCCGTTTGATTAACCTTCAGCGATTGCAAAGAAGGGTAAATCAGCCAAAATTAAGCATTTTCTTCTGTCGCCTGCCTTCGGGCAGGTCCAGAATAGAAGACGGAAACCCCATATCGGGAAGACGTATTTTAAGGAATAACAATGAAAAAAATCGCCATCGCCTGTGCATTACTCACCAGTTTTGTCGCCAGCAGCGTCTGGGCTGATGCAGCCAGCGACCTTAAAAGCCGACTGGATAAAGTAAGCAGCTTCCACGCCAGCTTCACGCAAAAAGTGACGGACGGCAGCGGCAACGCGGTGCAGGAAGGTCAGGGAGATTTGTGGGTAAAACGCCCGAATCTGTTCAACTGGCACATGACCCAGCCGGATGAAAGCATCCTGGTCTCTGACGGTAAAACCTTATGGTTCTTCAACCCGTTCGTTGAGCAGGCTACGGCCACCTGGCTGAAAGATGCCACCAGCAATACGCCGTTTATGCTGATTGCCCGTAACCAGTCCAGCGACTGGCAGCAGTACAATATTAAACAGACGGGTGACGAGTTTGTCCTGACGCCGAAAGGCAGCAACGGCAACCTGAAGCAGTTCACCATTAACGTAAGCACCAACGGTACGATTAATCAGTTCGGCGCGGTTGAGCAGGACGATCAGCGCAGCAGCTACCAGCTCAAGTCTCAGCAGAACGGCGCCGTTGATGCATCGAAATTCACCTTTACCCCGCCGCAGGGCGTAACGGTGGACGACCAACGCAATAAGTAAGAGGCGTGAGTGGGCAATCTGTCGCTCGATTTTTCAGATAACGCGTTTCAACCTCTGGCCGCCCGTATGCGGCCAGAAAATTTAGCGCAGTACATCGGCCAACAGCATCTGCTGGCTGCCGGTAAGCCATTGCCGCGCGCCATTGAGGCCGGGCATCTTCACTCCATGATCCTCTGGGGACCCCCTGGCACCGGCAAGACTACGCTTGCAGAAGTGATCGCCCGCTATGCCAACGCGGACGTCGAACGTATCTCGGCGGTCACCTCCGGCGTGAAAGAGATCCGTGAGGCGATCGAGCGTGCGCGGCAGAACCGCAATGCCGGGCGGCGTACCATCCTCTTCGTGGACGAAGTCCACCGCTTCAACAAGAGCCAGCAGGATGCCTTCCTGCCGCATATTGAAGACGGCACGATCTTCTTCATCGGTGCGACCACCGAAAACCCGTCGTTTGAACTGAACTCGGCGCTACTTTCCCGCGCGCGCGTTTACCTGCTCAAATCGCTCACCACCGATGATATCGAAAAGGTTCTCACCCAGGCGATGGACGACAAAGCGCGCGGCTACGGCGGACAGGATATCGTTCTGCCTGACGACACGCGTCGTGCAATTGCCGAGCTGGTCAACGGCGATGCGCGTCGTGCGCTGAATACGCTGGAAATGATGGCCGATATGGCCGAAATCGACGATGCAGGGAAGCGGGTGCTGAAACCGGAACTGCTCACCGAAATTGCGGGGGAGCGCAGCGCGCGTTTCGATAACAAAGGCGACCGTTTTTACGACCTGATCTCGGCGCTGCATAAGTCCGTGCGCGGCAGCGCGCCGGATGCGGCGCTTTACTGGTACGCGCGTATTATCACTGCGGGCGGCGATCCGTTATATGTCGCCCGTCGCTGTCTGGCGATTGCGTCAGAAGATGTCGGCAATGCCGATCCTCGCGCCATGCAGGTTGCACTGTCGGCCTGGGACTGCTTCACCCGCGTTGGGCCCGCGGAAGGCGAACGAGCCATTGCGCAGGCAATTGTCTATCTGGCCTGTGCGCCGAAAAGTAATGCGGTTTATACCGCGTTTAAAGCGGCGATGTCCGATGCGCGTGAACGTCCGGACTACGATGTGCCGGTTCACCTGCGTAACGCGCCGACCAAACTGATGAAAGAGATGGGATATGGGCAGGAGTATCGTTACGCTCATGATGAACCCAATGCCTACGCTGCCGGGGAGGAATATTTCCCGCAGGAGATGGCACAAACGCGCTATTATCACCCCACAAACAGAGGTCTTGAAGGCAAGATTGGTGAAAAGCTCACCTGGCTCGCCGGACAGGATCAAAATAGCCCTATAAAACGCTACCGTTAGTTCAATCGTTGCGGTAATGTTGGCAATGTATCCTTGTGGCCGCAGGCTGTGGTCACATTTTCCTATTTTAATTCGATAAGCACAGGATAAGCATGCTCGATCCCAATCTGCTGCGTAATGAGCCAGACGCAGTCGCTGAAAAACTGGCACGCCGGGGCTTTAAGCTGGATGTAGATAAGCTGCGCGCTCTCGAAGAGCGTCGTAAAGTTCTGCAGGTACAAACTGAAAATCTGCAGGCAGAGCGTAACTCTCGATCGAAATCCATCGGCCAGGCGAAAGCGCGCGGGGAAGATATTGAGCCATTACGCCTGGAAGTGAACAAACTGGGTGAAGAACTGGATCAGGCAAAAGCTGAACTGGACGTTCTTCAGGCCGAGATTCGTGATATTGCCCTGGCTATCCCGAATATTCCTGACGACAGCGTGCCTGTCGGCAAAGATGAAAACGACAACGTTGAAGTGAAACGCTGGGGTACGCCTCGTGAGTTTGACTTCGAAGTGCGCGATCACGTGACGCTGGGCGAAATGCACGCGGGCCTGGACTTTGCGGCAGCGGTTAAGCTGACCGGCTCCCGTTTTGTGGTGATGAAAGGCCAGATTGCCCATCTGCACCGCGCGCTGGCGCAGTTCATGCTGGATCTGCACACCGAGCAGCATGGCTACAACGAAACCTACGTGCCGTATCTGGTCAACCACGATACGCTGTACGGTACGGGTCAGCTGCCGAAATTTGCAGGCGATCTGTTCCATACCCGTCCGCTGGACGAGGAAGCAGACAGCAGCAACTACGCGCTGATCCCAACCGCTGAAGTGCCGCTGACTAACCTCGTGCGTGATGAGATTATCGATGAAGACGACCTGCCAATTAAGCTGACGGCGCACTCTCCTTGCTTCCGTTCTGAAGCAGGTTCTTACGGTCGCGACACGCGCGGTCTGATCCGTATGCACCAGTTCGACAAAGTTGAGATGGTGCAGATTGTCCGTCCTGAAGAGTCCATGGACGCGCTGGAAGAGATGACCGGCCACGCTGAGAAAGTGCTGGAGCTGCTGGGTCTGCCGTACCGTCGTATGGCCCTGTGCACCGGTGATATGGGCTTTGGCGCCTGCAAAACCTTCGATCTTGAAGTGTGGGTGCCTGCGCAAAACACCTACCGTGAAATCTCCTCCTGCTCTAACGTCTGGGATTTCCAGGCGCGTCGTATGCAGGCACGCTGCCGCAGCAAATCTGACAAGAAAACCCGTCTGGTGCATACCCTGAACGGTTCTGGTCTGGCTGTGGGCCGTACGCTGGTTGCCGTGCTGGAAAACTATCAGCAGGCAGATGGTCGTATTGAGATCCCTGAAGTGTTGCGTCCATACATGAAAGGTCAGCAGTACATCGGCTAATTCTTTGCCTCACAACAAAAAAGCGCCTTTAGGCGCTTTTTTTATGCCGCGGAATTGATACGACGCAATACCCCCTCCCTCTAAAGTAGTAATACTCCTCCGAATGAAAGTCAGCATAAAAAGCTGATTACGTAGAAATTCGTTGTATATAAAACTACATAGCGGTTTTGCGCCGCCACTCTTTTCTTTGTGAGCAACCAAAGTGAGTCTCTATGAAAATCAACGCGCCTGAAGCATTAATGGCTGCCGAGGTCACTCGCCGTGGGTTGATGAAAACCACGGCAATAGGCGGCCTGGCCGTAGCCAGCAGCGCTTTCACGCTCCCTTTTACCCGACTGGCCTCAGCGGCGGATGCATTATCCCCAGCTTCAGCTCCGGAAAAAGTGGTGTGGAGTGCCTGTACCGTTAACTGCGGTAGCCGTTGTCCGCTGCGTATGCACGTGGTGGATGGCGAAATTAAATATGTCGAAACCGACAATACCGGGGACGATGACTATGAAGGGTTACATCAGGTTCGCGCCTGCTTGCGCGGCCGCTCCATGCGTCGTCGCGTGTATAATCCGGACCGCCTGAAATATCCGATGAAGCGCGTCGGTAAGCGTGGGGAAGGGAAGTTCGAGCGGATTAGCTGGGATGAAGCCTACGACATTATCGCCACCAATATGCAGCGCCTTATCAAAGAGTACGGCAACGAATCCATCTACCTGAACTACGGCACCGGGACGCTCGGCGGTACGCTGACCCGCTCCTGGCCACCGGGTAAAACGCTGGTGGCACGCTTGATGAACTGCTGCGGCGGTTATCTCAATCACTATGGTGACTACTCATCGGCGCAGATTGCTGCGGGACTCAACTACACCTACGGCGGCTGGGCGGACGGCAACAGCCCGTCTGATATCGAAAACAGTAAGCTGGTGGTGTTGTTCGGTAATAACCCGGGCGAAACCCGCATGAGCGGCGGCGGGGTAACCTATTACCTTGAACAGGCCCGCGCCAAATCCAATGCCCGCATGATCATCATCGACCCACGCTATACCGACACCGGCGCCGGACGTGAAGACGAGTGGATCCCAATCCGTCCGGGTACCGATGCAGCGCTGGTCTCCGCGCTGGCGTGGGTGATGATCACCGAAAACCTCGTCGATCAGCCTTTCCTGGATAAATACTGCGTCGGCTATGACGAGAAAACCCTGCCAGCCAGCGCGCCTGCTAACGGTCATTACAAAGCCTATATTCTCGGGCAGGGCAGCGACGGCGTGGCGAAAACGCCCGAGTGGGCGTCCACCATCACCGGTATTCCGGCCGAGCGTATCGTTCAGCTGGCGCGTGAGATTGGCTCGGCCAAACCGGCCTACATTAGCCAGGGCTGGGGACCGCAGCGCCATGCGAACGGCGAAATCGCGACCCGTGCGATCTCCATGCTCTCCATTCTGACCGGCAACGTCGGTATTCACGGCGGTAACACCGGCGCGCGTGAAGGCTCGTATGAAGTGCCGTTTGAACGTATGCCGACGCTGGATAACCCTGTTCAGACCAGCATCTCCATGTTTATGTGGACCGATGCGATCGAACGTGGTCCTGAAATGACCGCCCTGCGCGACGGCGTGCGCGGCAAGGACAAGCTGGACGTGCCGATCAAGATGATCTGGAACTATGCCGGTAACTGTCTTATCAACCAGCACTCCGAAATCAACCGCACCCATGAAATCCTGCAGGATGATAAGAAGTGCGAGATGATTGTGGTGATCGACTGCCACATGACCTCCTCGGCGAAATATGCCGATATCCTGCTGCCGGACTGCACCGCCTCTGAGCAGATGGATTTCGCGCTGGACGCCTCCTGCGGCAACATGTCCTACGTGATCTTCACCGATCAGGCGATCAAACCGCGCTTCGAGTGCAAAACCATTTATGAGATGACTTCTGAGCTGGCGAAACGTCTTGGCGTTGAGCAGCAGTTTACCGAGGGACGTACACAGGAAGGGTGGATGCGCCATCTGCATGAACTCTCCCGTAAGGCGGTCCCTGACCTGCCGGATTTCGATACCTTCCGCAAGCAGGGTATGTACAAACAGCGCGATCCGGAAGGGCACCACGTGGCTTACAAAGCGTTCCGTGAAGATCCGCAGGCAAACCCGCTGACCACGCCGTCGGGCAAAATCGAAATCTACTCCGAAGAGCTGGCAAAAATCGCGTCGACCTGGGAGCTGCCGGAAGGGGACGTTATCGATCCGCTGCCGATCTACACGCCAGGTTTCGAAAACTACAACGATCCGCTGACGGCGAAATTCCCGCTGCAGCTGACCGGTTTCCACTACAAAGCGCGCGTGCACTCCACCTACGGTAACGTCGACGTACTCAAGGCCGCCTGCCGTCAGGAGATGTGGATCAACCCGATGGATGCCAAAGCGCGAGGCATCAGCAATGGCGATCGCGTGCGTATCTTCAACGGTCGCGGGGAGGTGCACATTGAAGCTAAGGTGACGCCGCGCATGATGCCAGGCGTAGTGGCGCTGGGAGAGGGGGCCTGGTACAGCCCTGATGCCAACCGCATCGACCAGGCGGGCAGTATTAACGTACTGACCACGCAGCGTCCGTCGCCGCTGGCGAAGGGCAACCCATCCCACACAAACCTTGTCCAGGTTGAAAAGGTTTAAGGAGTAGCCGATGACAACCCAGTATGGATTTTTTATCGATTCCAGCCGTTGCACCGGGTGCAAAACCTGCGAGCTGGCCTGTAAAGATTACAAAGACCTGACCCCGGACGTTAGCTTCCGCCGCATCTACGAATACGCCGGGGGCGACTGGCAGGAAGATAACGGCGTCTGGCATCAGAACGTCTTTGCCTATTACCTGTCGATTGCCTGCAACCACTGTGAAGATCCGGCCTGCACCAAGGTCTGCCCGAGCGGGGCGATGCACAAGCGTGAAGACGGTTTTGTGGTGGTGGATGAAGATGTCTGCATCGGCTGCCGGTACTGCCACATGGCGTGCCCGTACGGCGCGCCGCAGTACAACGCCGCCAAAGGCCATATGACCAAATGCGACGGTTGCCACACCCGCGTGGCGGATGGCAAAAAGCCGATTTGCGTTGAGTCCTGCCCGCTGCGCGCTCTGGACTTCGGTCCTGTTGAAGAGCTGCGTCAAAAACACGGTCAGCTTGCCGCAGTGGCACCGCTGCCGTCTGCGCACTTCACGAAGCCGAGCATTGTGATTAAACCTAACGCCAACAGCCGTCCTACAGGTGACACTACCGGCTACCTGGCAAATCCGAAGGAGGTGTGAGATGGGAAGTGGATGGCATGAATGGCCGCTGATGATCTTCACGGTCTTTGGTCAGTGCGTGGCGGGCGGTTTCATTGTACTCGCGCTGGCGCTGTTGAAGGGGAATCTCAACGCTGAACAGCAGCAGCGTTTAGTGTTGAGTATGTTTGGCCTGTGGGTGCTGATGGGAATTGGCTTTATCGCCTCTACGCTGCACCTTGGTTCGCCGATGCGCGCGTTTAACTCTCTGAACCGCGTGGGGGCCTCATCCCTTAGTAACGAGATTGCCAGTGGGGCAATTTTCTTTGCCGTCGGGGGGCTGGGCTGGCTGCTGGCCGCTTTGAAGAAATTGCCTGCGGGTCTGCGCAGCCTGTGGCTTATCGTGACCATGGTGCTGGGCGTGGTGTTCGTGTGGATGATGGTGCGCGTCTATAACACCATAGATACCGTTCCAACCTGGTACAGCGTCTGGACGCCGATGAGCTTCTTCCTGACGATGTTTATCGGCGGGCCGCTGCTGGGCTACCTGCTGCTGCGCGTGGCGGGCGTAGACGGGTGGGCAATGCGTTTGCTGCCCGCTGTTTCTCTGCTGGCGCTGGTGGTGAGTGCGATGGTCGCCCTGATGCAGGGGGCTGAACTGGCAACCATTCACAGCTCTATCCAGCAGGCTTCTGCCCTGGTGCCGGACTACGGTGCGCTGATGGCCTGGCGTATCGTTCTTCTGGTCGCCGCGCTGGTATTCTGGATTGCCCCTCAGCTCAAAGGCTATCAGCCGGCGCTGCCGCTGCTGTCACTGGCTTTTGTGCTGGTACTGGCGGGTGAACTGATTGGCCGCGGCGTGTTCTACGGGTTGCATATGACCGCTGGTATGGCTATCGCCAGCTAACGTTGCATTGAGTTATATCAAGCCGGGCCTGAGTGCCCGGTTTTTCTTTTTTCGATCATGAAATTTTTCTACTGTCGTTTTGTTTTAATTTCGCCCATTAATAAATAAAAACAGACACATAATTAATATCTATAGCAGGCGTGGCATTAGCAGGATAAGTTTTTTAAATCGACAGGGAACATATTGTGCGAGGCGGCTAAATCAGTGGATTGACTTTGTTTTTGCCAGTGGCATGATGCGCACGAAATCTGAACTTCCTCACGGTTTTTAATCCATGACCACCTATACCCGGCCAGTGCTCCTGTTGCTCTGTGGCCTGCTTCTGTTGACCCTGGCGATCGCAGTGTTAAACACGCTCGTCCCGCTGTGGCTCGCCCATGAAAACTTACCGACCTGGCAGGTGGGTATGGTCAGCTCGTCCTTTTTCACCGGGAACCTGCTGGGCACATTATTAACCGGGAGCCTGATTAAGCGCTTCGGCTTTAATCGCAGCTATTATCTGGCGTCGCTGATTTTCGCCGCCGGGTGCGCCGGGTTGGGTCTGATGGTCGGCTTCTGGAGCTGGATGGCGTGGCGCTTTATCGCCGGTATCGGCTGCGCGATGATTTGGGTGGTGGTTGAAAGTGCGCTGATGTGCAGCGGCACCTCCCGCAACCGTGGACGCCTGCTGGCGGCCTACATGATGGTTTACTACGTCGGCACCGTGCTGGGGCAACTGATGGTCAGCAAGCTGCCAACCGATCTGATGAGCGTTCTGCCGTGGGTAACGGGCATGGTGCTGGCCGCGATCCTGCCGCTGCTCTTCACGCGCATTGTGAACCAGAACAGCGAGCATCAGGAAGCGACCCACGTCTGGCCGATGCTGAGACTTCGTCATGCGCGTCTGGGCGTTAACGGCTGCATTATCTCGGGGATTGTACTGGGCTCGCTCTACGGCCTGATGCCGCTCTATCTGAATCATCAGGGCGTCAGCGATTCCGGAATTGGTTTCTGGATGGCGGTGATGGTGAGTGCGGGGATCGTCGGGCAGTGGCCGATTGGCCGACTGGCGGATCGTTTCGGCCGTCTGCTGGTGCTGCGCGTTCAGGTCTTTGTGGTGATTATGGGATGCCTTGCCATGCTCAGCAACGCCGCGATGGCGCCTGCGCTGTTTATTCTCGGGGCCGCCGGCTTTACGCTCTATCCGGTCGCGATGGCCTGGGCCTGTGAGAAAGTTGAACATCACCAGCTGGTGGCAATGAACCAGGCGCTGTTACTGAGCTATACCATCGGCAGTTTATTAGGGCCGACGTTTACCGCGATGCTGATGCAGAATTATTCCGATAATTTATTGTTTATCATGATCGCCAGCGTATCGTTTATTTATCTTTTAATGCTGCTGCGCAAAGCGGGAGAGCACCCAACGCCAGTGGCACATGCCTGATTAAATAAAAGCCTGTCGATGACAGGCTTTTTTGTCCCCATCACAACTAAGAGTTTTACTTATTGTTTGTTTATTGCGTCAGACGATAATTCATGTGAGTCCTACCACTATAAGGCAGCAATCATGTCTATTCGTCGTTTTTCCACTACCGCACTTGCCGTAGTGTTGTCTTTAACGTTTGCAACGGCTCCGGTCATGGCTAATCCTGGAAACGGGAATGGCGGTGGTCACGGAAACGGTGGCGGACAAGGTAATGGCGGTAATCATGGTAACGGGAATTCTGGTAACCATGGCAATAAGCAAAATAACGGTCAGGATAACCCTGGAAAATCGGATAAAAGTTTTAAAAGCAGTAAAGATGTCGGTAACGATGTCGACGCTCGCGTGAGCTTCGATCATGCCCGCCACCTGGCGCTGAATTATGGCTTAACGGGCTATGACTCTCTGCCTCCGGGTATCGCGAAAAACCTGGCGCGCGGTAAGCCGTTGCCTCCGGGGATTGCGAAGAAAACCGTGCCGGCCTCAATGCTGGGCCAGCTTCCTTCCTACCCTGGCTATGAATGGCGTGTGGTCGGAGACGACCTGGTCTTAATTGCGCTGAGTACAGCCATCGTGACGTCCGTTATTAACGGCGTCTTTAAATAGAATATAAAAAGGCCCGGTTCTCACCGGGCCTTTTCTTTAATACATCACCTTGTGGCCGTACTGTTCAAGAATACCTTTGACGCGTTCCATCGTCTCTTTTTTCGGCGGCTTCACGCCATCAAGTTTGTACTCTTCGCCCATCGCCACCCATTTATGTTTACCCAGCTCGTGATACGGCAAAAGCTCGATTTTCTCGACGTTGCCCATGTCGCGGGTAAATTCCCCCAGGCGGTGCGCGGAGTCGTCATCATCTGACCAGCCGGGAACCACCACGTAGCGGATCCAGGTTTTGATGCCTTTATCGGCAATGTATTTGGCAAATTCCAGCGTGCGGTGGTTTGAGACGCCAACAAGGTTCTGGTGGATCTCATCGTTCATCTGTTTGAGATCGAGCATCACCAGATCGGTCACTTCAAGCAGCTCGTCGATAACCGGATCGTAACGGCGTACGAAGCCGTTAGTGTCGAGGCAGGTATGAATGCCTTCTTTATGGCAGGCGCGGAACCAGTCGCGGACAAATTCAGCCTGCAGAATCGCTTCACCTCCGGATGCGGTGACGCCGCCGCCGGACGCGTTCATAAAGTGGCGGTAGGTCACCACCTCTTTCATCAAGTCTTCAACGGTCACTTCTTTACCGCCGTGCGTATCCCAGGTGTCACGGTTATGGCAGTACAGGCAGCGCATCAGGCAGCCCTGGAAAAAGGTGATGAAGCGGATACCCGGGCCATCGACGGTGCCACAGGATTCAAAGGAGTGAATGCGACCAATAATTGACATTGCGGTGATATCTCCAGCATCGGCCCGTCCGGGGCCTGAGTATGCACAGCTCAAAGCCGGCTGTGTTGAAGTCTGTTTTGGCTGATATCCATAGAGTATAGATAGCGGACAAAAGAGACTAAGGTGGAGAGGGTGCTAAAAAGGCCCCACTGACGTGGAGCCTTTATTGTACGCTTTTTAACGCGTGATTTCAGTCAATTCCACTTACATGGACTGAGTGAAAGTACGGGTGATAACGTCCTGCTGCTGTTCTTTAGTCAGGGAGTTAAAACGTACTGCGTAGCCAGATACGCGGATGGTCAGCTGAGGATATTTCTCAGGGTGTTCCATTGCGTCGAGCAGCATTTCACGGTTCATGACGTTCACGTTCAGGTGCTGACCACCTTCGATGGACGCTTCGTGGTGGAAGTAACCATCCATCAGACCCGCGAGGTTAGTTTTACGCACTTCGTCGTCTTTACCCAGCGCGTTTGGCACGATAGAGAAGGTGTAAGAGATACCATCTTTCGCGTAAGCAAACGGCAGTTTAGCGACGGAAGTCAGAGAGGCAACCGCACCTTTCTGGTCACGACCGTGCATTGGGTTAGCACCTGGGCCGAATGGCGCGCCAGCACGACGACCGTCTGGTGTGTTACCGGTTTTCTTACCATACACAACGTTAGAGGTGATGGTCAGAACAGACTGAGTCGGGATAGCGTTACGGTAAGTAGTCAGTTTCTGAATTTTCTTCATGAAACGTTCTACCAGGTCAACCGCCATGTCATCAACGCGAGAGTCGTTGTTACCAAACTGCGGATATTCACCTTCGATTTCGAAGTCGATAGCCAGCCCGTCTTCATCACGAATTGGTTTAACTTTCGCATATTTGATTGCAGACAGGGAGTCAGCAGCAACGGACAGACCAGCGATACCACACGCCATGGTGCGGATAACGTCACGGTCGTGCAGCGCCATCAGAGAGGCTTCGTAGCTGTACTTGTCGTGCATGTAGTGGATAACGTTCAGTGCAGTGACGTACTGTTTAGCCAGCCAGTCCATGAAGTGATCCATACGGTCCATCACTTCGTCGAAGTTCAGAACGTCGCCTTTGATCGGCTCAGACTTAGGACCAACCTGCATTTTCAGTTTTTCATCAACGCCGCCGTTGATTGCGTACAGCATGGTTTTCGCCAGGTTTGCACGCGCACCGAAGAACTGCATTTGTTTACCAACAACCATTGGGCTTACGCAGCAAGCGATAGCGTAATCGTCGTTGTTGAAGTCCGGACGCATCAGGTCATCGTTCTCGTACTGCAGAGAAGAGGTGTCGATGGACACTTTAGCGGCGAATTTCTTGAAGTTCAGAGGCAGTTTTTCAGACCACAGAACGGTGATGTTCGGCTCCGGAGAAGGACCCATGGTGTACAGGGTGTTCAGGAAGCGGAAGCTGTTTTTGGTTACCAGAGTACGGCCGTCAACGCCCATACCGCCGATGGATTCAGTTGCCCAGATTGGATCACCGGAGAACAGCTCATCGTATTCAGGGGTACGCAGGAAGCGAACCATACGCAGTTTCATGACCAGGTGGTCAATCATTTCCTGAGCGTCTTGCTCGGTGATTTTGCCTGCTTTCAGGTCACGTTCGATGTAGGCATCCAGGAAGGTGGATACGCGACCGAAGGACATTGCTGCACCGTTTTGAGACTTAACTGCGGCCAGGTAGCCGAAGTAGGTCCACTGGATAGCTTCCTGAGCGTTGGTAGCCGGACCAGAGATATCGCAGCCATATTTCGCCGCCATCTCTTTGATCTGACCCAGCGCGCGGTGCTGTTCAGCGATTTCTTCACGCAGACGGATAGTCGCTTCCAGGTTTACGCCATTTTCCAGGTCAGACTGCAGGGAAACAAACTGCGCGTACTTGTCTTTCATCAGGAAGTCGATACCGTACAGCGCAACGCGACGGTAGTCACCGATGATACGGCCACGGCCATACGCATCTGGCAGACCAGTCAGAACGCCAGATTTACGGCAGTTCAGAATGTCTTTGGTGTAAACATCGAATACACCCTGGTTGTGGGTTTTGCGGTATTCGGTGAAGATTTTTTTCAGCATTGGATCCAGCTCGCGGTTATACGCTTTGCAGGAACCTTCAACCATTTTGATACCACCGAACGGGATGATTGCGCGTTTCAGTGGTGCTTCAGTCTGCAGACCAACGATTTTCTCAAGGGCTTTGTTGATGTAGCCAGCATCGTGAGAAGTGATGGTGGAAGCAACGGAGGTGTCAAAATCAACTGGCGCGTGAGTGCGGTTTTCCAGTTTAACGCCTTCCATTACGCTGTCCCACAGCTTGGTGGTCGCGTCAGTTGCGCCAGCCAGGAAGGATTCGTCACCTTCATACGGGGTATAGTTTTTCTGAATGAAGTCACGTACGTTTACTTCATTCTGCCAGTCACCTTTCGCAAAACCTTCCCAGGCTGTGGCTAACTTTTCATTAAGCTCGGACATGTAACACCTACCTTCTTAAGTGGATTTTTTATTTACTGCCTGAGAAAACCATCAATGATGATCGTCGCCACGCAGGTAAATGACCCAGTATGTCAACCCAACTAACAGACCCCCACCGATAATGTTCCCGATAGTGACAGGGATCAGGTTATCAGTAATGAAATTCATAATAGTCAGGTGAGAGAAACTTTCCGGGGATGAACCAACTGCGGTCCAGAACTCCGGGCTCGCAAAGTCGCGGATGACAATGCCCATTGGGATCATGAACATATTCGCGATACTGTGCTCAAAGCCGCTGGCAACAAACATCGCAACCGGCAGAACCATAATTAAGGCTTTGTCCATCAGGCTACGACCCGAGTAGCTCATCCATACAGCCAGGCAGACCATCAGGTTAGCGAGGATGCCGAGAGCAACGGCTTCGATAAATGTGTGGTGCATTTTGTGGTCGGCGGTTTGCAGGACGTTAAGGCCCCAGCCACCGTTGGCGGTCATGTACTCGCCAGAAAGCCACATCAACAAAACAAAGAGCAGACAGCCAACCAGGTTACCCACGTAGACGTTAAGCCAGTTACGTGCCAGCTGACCCCAGGTAATTCTTCCGCTGGCCTTTGCCACGACAATCAGCACCGTTGAGGTGAAGAGGTCGGCGCCGCAGATGACGCAGAGAATCAGACCCAGTGAGAAGCAAATGCCGCCAATCAGTTTGGCCATGCCGAAAGGCATTCCGGCAGTACCGGTGGTGGCGGTGATGTAGAAGACGAAAGCGATAGAGATGAACACACCAGCCGTGATCGCCAGATAGAACGTCTTCATCGGGTGTTTCGTTGCTTTATAGACACCCGCTTCTTCGGCAACTTTGGCCATCGCAGCAGGGAGTAAAAGATCAAAAGGGTTGTCAGCTTTCACACTAACTCTCTCTTTATTAAGTCGGCGACGAGATACTAACAAAGCATTATAGAAGAGAAATTGATATAGATCATATCTCGCCTGGCTTATAGGCCCGCAGTGTGTATGGTTTTACAACAAATGCGGAGTAAGTAATTGATTATCCGTATAAAAATAAATTTTAAAAGTTATGAAAAGAGTTGAATTTTTTCGTTCGGCCACCCCTGACGCAGTTAATTAATATGGAGTATTTACCATAAAAAGTAACAGTAAAGCCCAGGTAAATATTATTATATTTACCCATGTTTAACTTTATTATTACAATCAACAGTCATTGCCGAAGAAAATAAAAAACGGGGCAATGAAATTGCCCCGTAATATAGCCCAGACGATTGAATACGCCTACTGCTGGTAATGTTATGTGCGCTTATTTTAACCAGTAAGCGGCTTTTGCTTTCTGCAGCTTTTCGTAGGCCTTCAGCAGCGACTGATGCGCCGGGAAGGCTTTCAGATCGCTATCAACAGCCTGCAGGCCATAGAACGGCGCTTCGCCGCTCAGGGCCGCGCTGGCTGCTTCTACGGCCTCAGCTCCGTACATACGTACGAAAGCATTCAGGTATTGCAGCGGCTCGCGGTCCTCTTCCTGGGCCAGCAGCAACAGGGTTTGCAGGCAGCGGTAATAATTGGTGCGTTCGGCAGAGAAGACAGACTGGTTGAATTCCATGGTCCACTCGGTCCAGGCCAGGGCCTGATCCAAATCGCCACCCGCCAGGGCCAGCATCGCTTTCAGCTCACCGATGCGCAGGGTATACCAGCCGTTGTCTTTACCGGTCGCCAGGCCCAGCAGTTCGCGTACGCGGGTGAAGTCATCGTGGCCTTCTTCGTCCAGTTGGGCGATCAGGTTCAGATAATCTTCTTTCTCCCACTCGCTGCCCGGCAGAGCCAGCAGCGTTTCGCGCAGATGGGCACCCATGCTGTTGTTCGCCAGCCACAGATCTTCAGCCGGGTAGATATCGGACATGCCCGGAACGATAATGCGGCACGCGTAGACGCCAAGATGTTCGTAGTCGGCAATGTAGACTTCCTGATCTTCCGCGTTGAAGATAGCCATCAGCGTGGCGAACTCTTCTTCCGTGGTACCCGCAAAGCTCCAGTCCACGAACGGATAGTCGGCGTCCTGCTTGAACATATCCCAGGAAATTAAACCGCTGGAGTCAATGAAGTGGGTTTCAAGGTTGGTATGCTCGGCCACTTCTTCATCGTCAAACGTTGGCGGAGTGAAGACGTCGAGATCTTTCAGGCTACGGCCCTGCAGCAGCTCGGTAACGGTACGCTCCAGCGCCACGCCGAAGTCAGGGTGCGCCCCGAATGAGGCGAAGCAGGTGCCGTTGGCCGGGTTAAACAGCACCACGCAGATAACCGGATACTTGCCGCCCAGCGAGCCGTCATAGGCAAAGATTGGGAAACCTTCTGCTTCGAGCTTAGCGATGGACTCCACTACGCCCGGATAGCGCGCCAGCACGTCTGCCGGAATTTCAGGCAGGCTGATGGATTCAGCGATGATGCGGTTTTTAATGTGGCGTTCAAAGACTTCAGACAGACCCTGCACGCGCGCTTCATTGCGGGTGTTACCGGCGGACATACCGTTGGACACATACAGGTTGCCGACGATGTTCATCGGAATATACACGGTCTGCTCGTCAGACTGACGGGTGAACGGCAGGGCGCAGATCCCACGGTCTTCATTGCCAGACTGCAGATCGATCAGCATGCTGGCGGTCAGTTCGTTTTCCGGATCGTAGAAAGCACGCAGGCGCGCGTCGAGAATACCTTCCGGCAGCTCGTCATCTTCGGTCAGCGGGAACCATTTTTCATTTGGATAGTGAACGAACGGGCCGTTAGCGATGGTTTCGCCCAGCCAGAAGTCAGCGAAGAAATAGTTGGTGGACAGACGCTCAAAATACTCACCCAGCGCAGAGGCCAGTGCCGCTTTTTTTGTCGCGCCTTTACCGTTGGTAAAGCACAGGGCACAGTCTTTATCGCGAATATGCACGGACCAGACATGAGGCACCGGATTGAGCCAGGAGGCTTCTTCGATGTTAAAACCCAGGTCGGTCAATTTCTGCTGGAAGCGAGCGATGGAATCTTCCAGAGCGGCGTCTTTGCCGGGGATAAACGTTTGAGTCATGGCGTTCACTTTTATCGTACGTAAAGCGCGCAATGATACGGGTTTTGCGTGACGGGTGCTATCTTCGGCGAAAATAAAAGGCTGGACTATGCTTAGTGGCAGTAACTGACTGTTAAGGCATAGAAAAATGAAAGCATTTGATCTCCAGCGGATGGCGTTTGATAAAGTTCCTCCTGAATTTCTGGGCGAAGTGGCGCTGCGTAGCCTGTATACCTTCGTCCTCGTCTTCCTGTTTCTTAAAATCACCGGCCGCCGCGGCGTGCGGCAGATGTCGCTCTTTGAGGTGTTGATCATACTGACGCTGGGCTCGGCGGCGGGGGACGTCGCCTTTTATGACGATGTGCCGATGGTGCCGGTGTTTATCGTTTTTGTCTCACTGGCGCTACTTTACCGTCTTGTCATGTGGCTGATGTCGAAAAGCGAAAAGCTGGAAGATCTGCTTGAAGGGAAGCCGGTCGTTATCGTCGAGGACGGACAGCTGGCCTGGGAAAATGTACAAAGCGCCAATATGACCGAGTTTGAGTTCTTTATGGAGCTTCGCCTGAACAGCGTTGAACAGCTCGGACAGGTGCGTCTGGCGATCATGGAAACCAACGGGCAGATCAGCGTCTATTACTATTCTGACGACGAGGTGAAGCCGGGGCTGTGTATCCTGCCGGATATGCTGATCGAGCGTTTCAGAACCGTACCGGAATCAGGCGAGTATGCTTGCGTAAGATGTAGCCATGTTGTCGCGATGCAGCCGGGGGATCGTCAATTATGCCCCCGCTGTGCAAATCCGGAATGGACGAAGGTTAGCCGGGCCAAACGCATCACCTGACAGCCATTTTGTCGGTTTTGTCTTAGCGAGGCGGCAGATTGTTTTGTGTGACGCGGGGCACATTTCACGGGTCATAAGTTTTAGACATTGCGGCGCGTGTCACTGAATGATAAAACCGATATCCACAGTTATAACTTATGGCTTTTAGCATGGTGAGGGGAAATGGCTCAAGTCTTTAATTTCAGTTCAGGTCCGGCAATGTTACCGGCAGACGTGCTTAAACAGGCTCAACAGGAACTCTGTGACTGGAACGGTCTCGGTACGTCGGTGATGGAAATCAGCCACCGTGGTAAAGAGTTTATTCAGGTGGCGGAAGAGGCAGAAAAGGATTTTCGCGATCTGCTGAACATTCCCTCGAACTACAAAGTATTGTTCTGTCACGGCGGTGGGCGCGGCCAGTTTGCGGGCGTTCCGCTGAATATCCTCGGTGACAAAACGACGGCTGACTACGTTGACGCGGGTTACTGGGCAGCAAGCGCCGTTAAAGAAGCGCATAAATACTGCACGCCGAATGTTATCGACGCCAAAGTAACCGTTGACGGTCTGCGCGCCGTGAAGCCAATGAGCGAGTGGCAGCTTTCCGATAACGCAGCGTATCTGCACTACTGCCCGAACGAAACCATTGACGGGATTGCCATCGACGAGACGCCAAACTTCGGCAGCGATGTCGTGGTTGCCGCCGACTTCTCCTCCACCATTCTGTCTGCGCCAATTGATGTCAGCCGCTACGGCGTTATCTATGCGGGCGCGCAGAAAAATATCGGCCCGGCCGGTTTGACTATCGTCGTCGTGCGTGAGGACCTGCTGGGTAAAGCGCATAAATCCTGCCCGTCGATTCTCGATTACACCGTGCTGAACGATAACGATTCGATGTTCAATACCCCACCAACGTTTGCCTGGTATCTCTCCGGCCTGGTCTTCAAATGGCTGAAGCAAAACGGCGGCGTGGCGCAGATGGACAAGGTCAATCAGCAGAAAGCTGAACTCCTGTATGGCGTGATCGACAAGAGCGATTTCTACCGCAACGATGTGGCGAAAGCTAACCGTTCCCGCATGAACGTGCCGTTCCAGCTGGCGGACAGCAGCCTGGACAAAGTGTTCCTGGAAGAGTCCTTCGCGGCAGGCCTGCATGCGCTCAAAGGTCACCGTGTCGTTGGCGGCATGCGTGCCTCCATCTATAACGCGATGCCGCTGGAAGGCGTTAAAGCCCTGACGGATTTCATGATCGACTTCGAACGTCGTCACGGTTAATTTGCTGTTTTTCACCCCCGCAGCGTCCCTGCGGGGTTTTTATTATGTTGAGTTGAGAGTTTAGTTTTCATGGAATCCCTGACGTTACAACCTATCGCGCGGGTAGATGGCACCATTAATCTGCCTGGTTCAAAAAGTGTCTCGAACCGCGCTCTGCTGCTGGCAGCTCTGGCAAACGGCACCACCGTCCTCACAAACCTGCTGGACAGCGATGACGTGCGTCATATGCTCAATGCGCTGAAAGCGTTGGGCGTTCATTACACTCTCTCCGACGATCGTACCCGCTGCGAAGTGACCGGCAACGGCGGCGCGCTGCGCTCGGGCGAAGAGCTTGAGCTGTTTCTGGGCAACGCGGGTACCGCGATGCGCCCGCTGGCGGCGGCCCTGTGCCTGGGTAGCAACAACATTGTGCTGACCGGCGAGCCGCGCATGAAAGAGCGTCCGATTGGTCACCTTGTGGATGCTCTGCGTCAGGGCGGCGCGCAGGTTGAGTATCTTGAGCAGGAAAACTATCCGCCACTGCGTCTGCGCGGAGGTTTTACCGGCGGTCACGTCGAGGTGGACGGCAGCGTCTCCAGCCAGTTCCTGACGGCACTGCTGATGACCGCGCCGCTGGCACCGCAGGATACGGTTATCACAATTAAAGGTGAGCTGGTCTCCAAACCTTACATTGATATCACGCTGCACCTGATGAAAACCTTCGGCGTTGAGGTGGAAAACCAGTCCTATCAGCGCTTCGTGTTGCGCGGGGCGCAGCAGTACCAGTCTCCGGGCAACTACCTGGTTGAAGGGGATGCGTCATCCGCGTCCTACTTCCTGGCCGCGGGTGCGATTAAAGGCGGCACGGTAAAAGTGACCGGTATTGGCCGTAACAGCGTGCAGGGCGACATCCGTTTTGCGGACGTGCTGGAAAAAATGGGCGCCATTGTCACCTGGGGCGATGACTTCATCTCCTGTACCCACGGCGAGCTGAACGCCATCGACATGGACATGAACCATATCCCGGATGCGGCGATGACCATTGCCACGGCGGCGCTGTTTGCCAAAGGCACTACCACGCTGCGTAACATCTACAACTGGCGCGTAAAAGAGACGGACCGCCTGTTCGCGATGGCGACCGAGCTGCGAAAAGTCGGTGCCGAGGTGGAAGAGGGCGAAGACTACATTCGCGTGACCCCTCCGGCAAAACTGCAGTTTGCGGAAATCGGCACCTACAACGATCACCGCATGGCGATGTGCTTCTCGCTGGTGGCGTTGTCAGACACGCCTGTGACCATCCTTGACCCGAAATGTACGGCGAAAACCTTCCCGGACTACTTCGAACAGCTGGCACGCATTAGCACGCTGGCCTGATAACGTATTGCCGCATCGCCCGATGCGGCATTTCCTTACGCTTCATTACGAACACCTCCGCTCATTTCTTCTACACTCTGCTTCAATCATTCCGTAATTTGCACGCAAAGGTAACAGTTGCGCACGTTGGCGCGTATAATGCGCGGCGTTCATGTAAACGGTATGCCTTATTTAAGGAGAAAAAGATGACGGCAGTTGCCCCGGTAATCACCATTGATGGGCCGAGTGGCGCAGGGAAAGGTACTCTGTGCAAAGCGATGGCGGAAGCATTGCAATGGCATCTTTTAGATTCGGGAGCAATCTATCGCGTGCTGGCGCTGGCCGCGCTGCATCACCATGTGGACGTGGCGTCAGAAGAAGCGCTGGTTCCGCTGGCTGCGCATCTGGATGTGCGTTTCGTATCGACCGATGGCAACCTGGAAGTCATCCTTGAAGGGGAAGACGTGAGCGGCGAAATCCGTACGCAGGAAGTGGCTAATGCGGCCTCTCAGGTCGCTGCGTTCCCGCGCGTTCGTGAGGCGCTGTTACGTCGTCAGCGCGCGTTCCGTGAAGCCCCGGGGCTGATCGCTGACGGACGCGATATGGGAACGGTGGTATTCCCTGATGCGCCAGTGAAAATTTTCCTTGACGCCTCTTCGGAAGAACGTGCTCAACGCCGCATGCTTCAGTTGCAGGAAAAGGGGTTTAGTGTTAACTTTGATCGCCTTTTATCCGAGATAAAAGAGCGCGATGACCGCGATCGTAACCGCGCCGTCGCCCCACTTGTTCCTGCAGAAGATGCATTAGTTCTGGATTCAACCAGTTTAACTATTGAGCAAGTGATTGAAAAAGCGCTACAATATGCGCGCCAAAAACTGGCACTCGCGTAATCGCGACCGATTTAGCAGTACCCCCGCTGCAATGGATTGACGGCGGGTATGTGAAACAACCCCATCCGGCACGGAGCCAGGTGGACGTTAATATTAACCTGAAGATTAAACATGACTGAATCTTTTGCTCAACTGTTTGAAGAATCCTTAAAAGAAATCGAAACCCGCCCGGGTTCCATCGTTCGCGGTGTTGTTGTTGCTATCGACAAAGACGTAGTACTGGTTGACGCCGGTCTGAAATCTGAGTCCGCCATTCCGGCAGAGCAGTTCAAAAACGCCCAGGGCGAGCTGGAAATCCAGGTTGGTGACGAAGTTGACGTTGCTCTGGACGCAGTAGAAGACGGCTTCGGTGAAACCCTGCTTTCTCGTGAGAAAGCTAAACGTCACGAAGCATGGATCACGCTGGAAAAAGCTTACGAAGAAGCTGAAACTGTGGTCGGTGTTATCAACGGCAAAGTTAAAGGTGGCTTCACTGTTGAGCTGAATGGTATTCGTGCGTTCCTGCCAGGTTCTCTGGTAGACGTTCGTCCAGTTCGTGACACTCTGCACCTGGAAGGCAAAGAGCTTGAGTTCAAAGTAATCAAGCTGGACCAGAAGCGTAACAACGTTGTTGTTTCCCGTCGTGCCGTTATCGAATCCGAAAACAGCGCAGAACGCGATCAGCTGCTGGAAAACCTGCAGGAAGGCATGGAAGTCAAAGGTATCGTTAAGAACCTCACTGACTACGGCGCATTCGTTGACCTGGGCGGCGTTGATGGCCTGC
The DNA here is from genome assembly GCF_001059415.1 of Enterobacter sp. 940_PEND. Taxonomy (NCBI): domain Bacteria; kingdom Pseudomonadati; phylum Pseudomonadota; class Gammaproteobacteria; order Enterobacterales; family Enterobacteriaceae; genus Enterobacter; species Enterobacter sp. 940_PEND. The sequence continues at coordinate 104,991 of NZ_JUMS01000123.1, read as the reverse complement.
TGCACATCACCGACATGGCGTGGAAACGCGTTAAGCACCCAAGCGAAATCGTGAACGTGGGCGACGAAATCACTGTTAAAGTGCTGAAGTTTGACCGCGAGCGTACTCGTGTATCCCTCGGCCTGAAACAGCTGGGCGAAGATCCATGGGTAGCTATCGCTAAGCGTTACCCAGAAGGTACTAAACTGACTGGTCGCGTAACCAACCTGACTGACTACGGCTGCTTCGTTGAAATCGAAGAAGGCGTTGAAGGTCTGGTGCACGTTTCCGAAATGGACTGGACCAACAAAAACATCCACCCATCCAAAGTTGTTAACGTTGGTGATGTAGTGGAAGTGATGGTTCTGGATATCGACGAAGAACGTCGTCGTATCTCCCTGGGCCTGAAACAGTGCAAAAACAACCCATGGCAGCAGTTCGCGGAAACCCACAACAAGGGCGACCGTGTTGAAGGTAAAATCAAGTCTATCACTGACTTCGGTATCTTCATCGGCCTGGACGGCGGCATCGATGGCCTGGTTCACCTGTCTGACATCTCCTGGAACGTTGCAGGCGAAGAAGCAGTTCGTGAATACAAAAAAGGCGACGAAATCGCTGCAGTTGTTCTGCAGGTTGACGCAGAGCGTGAGCGTATCTCCCTGGGCGTTAAACAGCTCGCAGAAGATCCGTTCAACAACTGGGTTGCACTGAACAAGAAAGGCGCAATCGTAAACGGTAAAGTGACTGCAGTTGACGCTAAAGGCGCAACCGTAGAACTGGCTGACGGCGTTGAAGGTTACCTGCGCGCTTCTGAAGCTTCACGTGACCGCGTTGAAGATGCCACTCTGGTTCTGAACGTAGGCGACGACGTTGAAGCTAAGTTCACCGGTGTTGACCGTAAGAACCGTGCAATCAGCCTGTCTGTTCGTGCTAAAGACGAAGCTGATGAGAAAGATGCAATCGCAACTGTTAACAAACAGGAAGATGCAAACTTCTCTAACAACGCAATGGCTGAAGCTTTCAAAGCAGCTAAAGGCGAGTAATATCAGGTTCTCAGCATCATTTGCGCTGTAACGCATTTACAGCGTGAAGGATGAGGAGCAAACTTGACAGATTGCAGGATTCGTCCTGTAATCAATAACAAAGGGCGGCTACGGCCGCCCTTGTTTAATGAGCTGTTCAGCTAATTGGTTTGAAAGGAACCGGAGGAATCATGACCAAGTCAGAATTGATTGAAAGACTTGCCAGTCAGCAACCGCATATCCCTGCCAAGGCAGTGGAAGATGCCGTAAAAGAGATGCTGGAGCATATGGCCTCCACTCTTGCCCAGGGCGAGCGCATTGAAATCCGCGGTTTCGGTAGTTTTTCTCTGCACTATCGTGCTCCACGTACCGGGCGTAACCCGAAAACTGGCGATAAAGTCGAGCTGGAAGGCAAGTACGTTCCACACTTTAAGCCGGGTAAAGAACTGCGCGATCGCGCCAATATTTACGGCAACTGAGTTTAGCCAGCCGGTTAAACTGGGTTCGAAAGAAAGCACCTGCGGGTGCTTTTTTTGTCTCTGTCGCTTTCCTTCTGAAGGTGCCCCGCATTTTTCCGTTTCGTTTTCTGCAAACCGATAAAAACAGAACAGCGCGCGCTGTAAAACGTACTTTTCCCATCTGACAATTCGCTCTGCCTGATTAGATACTGCCCCTCTGAAACAGGGAGGTAGCAATGGGAATTCCCGCGCTTAGCGTCTGCGTCATTCTGGCAATAGCCCCGTTACTCTGGTTACCTGAACTGCCATCACGCCACACCGTGTGGATAATGATTGTTGGCGGGGTCGTGCTGGCCGCACGGCGAAACGTACGACTGAAGTATGCGGGTCTCACGCTGTTATTTTGCGTGTGGGGTATTTTGGCTGCGAAGGAGAGCGTCTGGCCGATGCAGCATTTAACCACGGGGGCCGTGCAGGCTGAGGTAGCGATCACCGCCACAGATGGCGCAACGCAGCATCAGGGAAACATTCTTCGCGTTGATGGCAAGCGCTGGTGGGCCTCTACCGGCATAACGCTGTATGGCAATTATCTGCCACAGAAAGCGTGTGCCGGTCAGCGCTGGAGCATGACGCTCAGGCTCAGACCTGTCCATGGCGAACTGAACGACGGCGGTTATGATTCCCAGCGTAGCGCCTTTGCCCGCCATCAAACGCTGAGCGGTCACTTCACCCGTGCGGAACTCGTCGATGGACGCTGCAGCCTGCGAGCGCAATATCTCATGTCACTGCAAAACCGCCTTTCTGCTTACCGATGGGGGGCGGTTATTCTCGGACTGGGAATGGGCGAACGTCTGGATGTGCCCCGGGAAATACAAGACCTGATGCGTGAAACCGGAACGCTGCATCTGATGGCTATTTCGGGTCTGCATATCGCGCTGGCGGCATCCCTCGCCTGGTTACTCGCGCGTGGGATTCAGTTTTTATTACCCAGCCACTGGATCCAATGGCAAATGCCTCTTCTGGCCGGGTTGTGCTTTGCCGCTTTCTACGCCTGGCTTACCGGTCTGCAGCCTCCTGCGCTACGCACGGTCATCGCGCTTGCTGTGCTTGCAATGTTACGGATCGCTGCCCGGCAATGGTCTCCCTGGCAGGTATGGGGTTGCTGTATCGCGGCGATCCTGATAAGCGATCCCTTAGCCATACTCTCGCAGAGTCTGCTCTTGTCTGCATTTGCTGTCGCCGCGCTGATTTTCTGGTTTCAGTGGCTGCCTCTTCCTGGCTGGCACCGGGTACGACGTATACGGCCGCTGCTGAACCTGATCTATCTGCAGGTCGGCATGCTGATGCTGCTGATGCCGCTACAGGTTCTGATTTTCCATGGTTTCAGCATCTCCTCCCTGGTCGCGAATCTCTTTTCCATTCCCCTGGTGACGTTTGTCTCCGTGCCGCTGATCCTGCTCGGCATGCTGCTTCATCTGCTGCCGCTGGCGGCACCTGAAAGCGTTGTCTGGTTCGCAGCCAATAAGTCACTTGCCGGGCTGTTCTGGCTCCTCATGCGCCTGCCTGACGGCTGGCAGAGTGTCGACCAACGCTGGCAGTACATGACATTACTGCCCTGGCTTATCATCATCGGATGGCGCTTTCTTGCCTGGAAAACCCTTCCTGCCGTTTGTCTTGCAGGAAGTGCCTTACTGACATTTCCTCTGTGGCGAACGGAAAAAAGCGACAGCTGGACGCTGCATATGCTGGATGTGGGGCAGGGGCTGGCGATGGTCATTGAACGGCAGGGAAAAGCCATTCTCTATGATACCGGGCTCGCCTGGCCGGGCGGGGATAGCGCGCAGCGGTTGATTATCCCGTGGCTTCGCTGGCATCACCTGCGGCCTGAAGGCGTTATTCTCAGTCATGAACACCTCGACCATGCGGGAGGACTCGCATCGTTGCAAAAAGCGTGGCCGGACGCGTGGGTAAGAAGCCCGTTGCGCCAGGCGGGACATCGGCCCTGTTTTCGCGGGCAGAGATGGAAATGGCAGGGACTCTCCTTCACTGTCCACTGGCCCCCCGAAAATTACCCGGCTCAGGGAAATAACCATTCCTGCGTGGTAAAGGTGGACGACGGTGAGCAGAGCGTTCTGCTAACGGGGGACATTGAAGCGCAAGCGGAACAGGCTATGCTTAGCCATTACTGGCGTTATCTGACGTCCACGCTTATACAGGTGCCCCATCATGGCAGCAATACTTCGTCGTCATTGCCGCTGGTACAGCGGGTGGAAGGTCAGATTGCACTGGATTCCGCGGCCCGCTATAACGCATGGCGATTCCCGTCGGCAAAAGTTGTCCGACGCTATCGAAAAGAGGGGTACATCTGGCACGATACCCCTCATTCTGGACAAATATCGGTGACATTCTCGCAACATCACTGGCAAATCCGGCGCTTGCGGGAGCAATTTTTACCCGTTTGGTATCATCAGTGGTTTGGCGAGCCCGTCGATAACGGGTAGAATATGCGGCTATTTCAACGAATGCTGGTTTTTTGAATGCATAACGACAAAGATCTCTCCACGTGGCAAACCTTCCGCCGACTCTGGCCGATGATTGCACCCTTTAAAGCAGGCCTGATCGTGGCGGGTGTAGCGTTAATCCTCAACGCAGCCAGCGATACTTTTATGCTATCGCTCCTCAAACCGTTACTGGACGACGGTTTTGGTAAAACGGATCGCTCAGTGTTGCTATGGATGCCTCTGGTGGTTATCGGACTGATGATCTTACGCGGCATCACCAGCTATATTTCCAGCTACTGTATTTCCTGGGTATCAGGGAAAGTGGTGATGACCATGCGCCGTCGCCTGTTCAGCCACATGATGGGCATGCCGGTCTCGTTCTTTGACAAGCAGTCTACCGGGACGCTGCTGTCTCGTATTACCTACGATTCTGAGCAGGTTGCCTCCTCGTCCTCAAGCGCGCTGATCACCGTTGTGCGTGAGGGCGCGTCAATCATCGGTCTGTTCGCGATGATGTTCTATTACAGCTGGCAGCTGTCGATCATCCTTATCGTTCTGGCGCCGATAGTTTCTATTGCTATCCGCGTCGTCTCAAAGCGCTTCCGCAATATCAGTAAGAACATGCAGAACACGATGGGGCAGGTGACGACCAGCGCGGAACAGATGCTGAAAGGGCATAAAGAAGTTCTGATTTTTGGCGGTCAGGACGTCGAAACCAAACGCTTTGATAAAGTCAGCAACAAAATGCGTCTGCAGGGGATGAAAATGGTCTCGGCCTCTTCCATTTCTGACCCGATTATTCAGCTGATTGCCTCCCTGGCGCTGGCATTCGTCCTGTATGCAGCAAGCTTCCCGAGCGTCATGGAGACGCTGACGGCGGGTACTATCACCGTGGTCTTCTCCTCGATGATCGCCCTGATGCGTCCGCTGAAATCCCTGACGAACGTCAACGCCCAGTTCCAGCGCGGGATGGCTGCCTGTCAGACGCTGTTCAGCATTCTGGATTCCGAACAGGAAAAAGATGAAGGTACACGCGAGATTGAGCGCGCCCGTGGCGACGTTGAATTCCGCAATGTCACTTTCGCCTATCCTGGACGTGAAACGCCGGCGCTGCGTAATATCAACCTGTCCATTCCGGCGGGTAAAACCGTGGCGCTGGTGGGCCGTTCCGGCTCGGGTAAATCAACTATTGCCAGCCTGATCACCCGTTTCTACGATATTAACGAAGGTGAGATCCTCCTGGACGGTCATGATCTGCGGGAATATACCCTGCAGTCGCTGCGTAACCAGGTGGCACTGGTCTCCCAGAACGTGCACCTGTTCAACGATACTGTGGCAAACAACATTGCGTATGCGCGCACGGATGAATACAGCCGCGAGCAGATTGAGAATGCCGCGCGTATGGCCTACGCAATGGACTTTATCAACAAGATGGATAACGGTCTGGATACGATAATCGGTGAGAACGGGGTGCTGCTCTCCGGCGGTCAGCGTCAGCGTATCGCCATTGCGCGTGCGCTGCTGCGCGATAGCCCAATTCTGATTCTGGACGAAGCGACCTCCGCACTGGATACGGAATCTGAACGCGCTATTCAGTCTGCGCTGGATGAGCTGCAAAAAAACCGTACCTCGCTGGTGATTGCGCACCGTCTGTCGACTATCGAGCAGGCTGACGAAATCGTCGTGGTTGAAGACGGCATCATTGTTGAACGCGGAAGCCATGCTGATTTGCTGGAACACCGCGGCGTTTACGCCCAGCTTCATAAGATGCAGTTTGGCGAATGATTGCACGCATCTGGTCCGGTGAATCCCCGCTGTGGCTCCTGCTTTTGCCGCTCTCCTGGCTATACGGCCTGGTGAGCGGCACTATCCGTCTGTTTTACCGTCTGGGGCTGAAGCGTGCCTGGCACGCGCCGGTTCCGGTGGTGGTGGTCGGTAATCTTACGGCGGGCGGCAACGGTAAAACGCCGGTGGTGATCTGGCTGGTCGAGCAATTGCAAAAACGCGGTATCCGCCCGGGGGTGGTATCGCGCGGATATGGTGGTAAAGCGGGGCGTTATCCGCTGCTGCTGACGGCGGAAACCACGACTGCCGAAGCGGGTGATGAGCCGGTATTGATTTTCCAGCGTACCGGCGCGCCGGTTGCGGTCTCCCCGGTGCGCAGCGACGCCGTTCAGGCACTGCTTGCCGAACATGCGGTACAAATCATTATCACTGACGATGGCCTGCAACACTACGCCCTGGCGCGTGATAAAGAAATTGTGGTGATCGACGGGGTCCGCCGTTTCGGTAACGGCTGGTGGCTGCCGGCCGGACCCATGCGTGAACGCGCTTCGCGCCTTAAGTCCGTTGATGCGGTGATTGTGAACGGTGGTGAGGCAAAAGCGGGTGAAATCCCGATGTACCTGCAGCCGGGCCTGGCGATCAACCTGGTGACGGGTGAGCGCCGGTCGGTTGCTGAGCTGCCTTCACTGGTGGCGATGGCGGGGATTGGCCATCCGCCGCGCTTCTTTGCGACGCTGGAACAGTGTGGTGCCCGGCTGGAAAAACGCGTTCCGCTGGCCGACCACCAGGCGCTGGTGGAAGGGCAGGTAGACGCCCTGACCGTACCCGGGCAGTCGCTGATCATGACCGAAAAAGATGCGGTGAAATGCCGTGCCTTCGCGAAAGAAAACTGGTGGTATCTGCCGGTTGACGCTGAACTCAGCGGCGAGCAGCCGGAACGTTTGCTCAAGGAACTGATTGCGTTGGTGAAATAAACGCTTACGCGGTTCTGGTGGCGCTTTGACTGACAGGATAACGCATGTCTTTACCGCAACTCTCGCTTTCAGCCGCACGTTATTTACACCTTGCCGCGCAGGGGCTGCTTAAAAAGCCCCGCCGCCGCGCGCAGCCTGCCGATATTCTCTCGACCGTCCAGCGCATGTCGCTACTTCAAATCGACACCATTAACATTGTGGCGCGAAGCCCTTACCTGGTGCTGTTTAGCCGTCTGGGGAATTATCCTTCGCAGTGGCTGGATGAGGCGCTCAGCAAGGGGGAGTTAATGGAGTACTGGGCGCACGAAGCCTGCTTCCTGCCCCGCAGCGATTTTGCCCTGGTTCGCCACCGTATGCTTGCTCCGGAAAAGATGGGCTGGAAATACCGTCAGGCGTGGATGCTGGAACATGCGGCCGAAATTGAGCAGCTAATCGCGCATATTCAGGATAACGGTCCCGTACGCTCCGCCGATTTTGAACACCCGCGCAAAGGCACCAGCGGCTGGTGGGAGTGGAAACCTCATAAGCGTCATCTCGAAGGGCTGTTTACCTCAGGCAAAGTCATGGTGATTGAGCGGCGTAATTTTCAGCGCGTGTACGACCTGACGCATCGCGTGATGCCGCACTGGGACGACGAGCGTGACCTGCTTACCCAGGAGGCGGCCGAGGCCATCATGCTCGAAAACAGCGCCCGCAGCCTGGGGATTTTCCGCACGCAATGGCTGGCAGATTACTATCGCCTTCGCCAGCCCGCGTTGAAACCGCTGCTGGACATCTGGCAACGCGAACAGCGCGTCATCCCGGTCACGGTGGAAACGCTGGGCGAAATGTGGCTGCATGCGGATCTCCTCCCGCTACTGCCTCTGGCCCAGGAGGGGAAACTTCAGGCAACCCACAGTGCGGTGTTGTCGCCTTTCGACCCGGTCGTCTGGGACAGAAAACGCGCCGAGCAGCTGTTCGACTTTAGCTACCGGCTGGAATGTTATACCCCGGCGCCAAAGCGCCAGTATGGTTACTTTGTACTCCCGCTGCTGCATAAGGGGCAACTGGTCGGGCGCATGGACGCCAAAATGTACCGCAAGACCGGCACGCTTGAAATCATTGCGCTTTATCTGGAAGAGGGCGTCAGGGTGACGGCGAGCCTGGAAAAAGGGTTAACGTCCGCCATTAGCGAATTCGCGCGCTGGCAGGGCGCCCGCGACGTGACGCTGGGCCGGTTACCCGACGGGCTGTTTACATCCTGTCGAAGTGGCTGGGAAACAGGCACTCCCTGAAAAGGGAATGTGTTAAGCTTTAGCGATTACCCATACGGAGGAACTATGGATCACCGTTTACTTGAAATTATTGCTTGCCCGGTATGCAACGGCAAACTCTACTACAGCCAGGACAAACAGGAGCTGATTTGCAAGCTGGACAGCCTGGCTTTCCCGCTGCGTGACGGCATTCCGGTACTGCTGGAAAATGAAGCTCGTTCCCTGGTGGCAGAAGAGAGCAAACCATGAGTTTTGTTGTCATTATTCCTGCGCGTTATGCCTCAACGCGTCTGCCTGGTAAACCGCTGGTGGATATCAACGGCAAGCCGATGATTGTGCATGTTCTTGAGCGTGCGCGTGAATCCGGTGCCGATCGCGTGATTGTTGCTACCGATCATCCTGACGTCGCCCGAGCGGTTGAGGCAGCAGGCGGTGAGGTATGCATGACCCGCGCCGATCACCAGTCCGGCACCGAGCGTCTGGCGGAAGTGGTTGAGAAATGTGGTTTCAGTGATGATACGGTCATCGTTAACGTGCAGGGTGACGAGCCAATGATCCCGGCGGTGATTATCCGTCAGGTTGCAGAAAACCTGGCTCAGCGTCAGGTTGGTATGGCGACGCTCGCGGTGCCTATTCACCACGCCGAAGAGGCATTCAATCCGAATGCCGTGAAGGTGGTCATGGATGCCGAAGGCTATGCGCTCTATTTCTCGCGCGCCACCATTCCGTGGGATCGCGATCGCTTTGCGCTCTCTAAAGAGACCATCGGCGATACTTTCCTGCGTCATATTGGGATCTACGGCTATCGGGCCGGTTTTATTCGTCGATATGTTACCTGGGCGCCGAGTCCGCTGGAGCATATCGAAATGCTGGAGCAGCTTCGCGTGCTCTGGTATGGCGAAAAAATTCACGTTGCCGTTGCCAGCGAAGTGCCTGGAACGGGCGTTGATACGCCGGAAGATCTTGAGCGCGTTCGCGCCGAGTTGCGCTGATATAGCCTGCATCCCTCCTGACGGGGGGATGCCCTCTCCCTCGCTAATTCCCCTTTCTTTTCCCTAATTGTTCTCTTCCGGGTGACATCTTCCTTCTGGACGCTCATTATAAAAGCAGTAGTCTTAATGGGGGTAATCTCATATGGAACAGCTGCGTGCCGAACTTAGCCATCTGCTGGGTGAGAAATTAAGCCGGGTCGAATGCGTGAGTGAAAAGGCCGATACCGCGCTTTGGTCGTTGTATGACAGTCAGGGCAACCCAATGCCGCTGATGGCCAGAAGTTTCACCTCGCCGGGCGTTGCCAGGCAGCTGGCATGGAAAATGTCGATGCTGGCGCGTGAGGGAACCGTCCGTATGCCGACGGTGTACGGCGTGATGACCCACGAGGAACACCCCGGCCCGGACGTGCTGCTGATTGAGCGTTTACGCGGCGTGCCCGTTGAAGCGCCCGCGCGCACGCCGGAACGCTGGGAGCAGTTAAAAGACCAGATTGTCGAGGCGCTGCTGGCCTGGCATCGTCAGGATAGCCGCGGGCTTGTCGGTCCGGTCGACAGCACTCAGGAAAACCTGTGGCCGCTGTGGTATCGCCAGCGGGTGGAAGTGCTGTGGGGAACGCTTAACCAGTTCAACAATACCGGTTTAACCATGCAGGACAAACGTATTCTGTTTCGCACCCGCGAGTGCTTACCGGCGCTGTTCGACGGTTTTAATGACAACTGCGTGCTGATCCACGGTAATTTCACCCTGCGCAGCATGCTCAAAGACTCACGTAGCGATCAGCTTCTGGCGATGTTGGGGCCGGGTATCATGCTCTGGGCTCCGCGCGAATACGAGCTGTTCAGGCTCAGCGACAGCGGGGCGGCGGAAGGTTTACTGTGGCACTACCTTCAACGCGCGCCCGTTGCAGAGGCGTTTCTCTGGCGGCGCTGGCTTTACCTGCTCTGGGACGAAGTCGCGCAGCTGGTGAATACCGGACGTTTTAATCGCGCAAATTTCGATCTGGCAACAAAATCACTCTTGCCTTGGCTCGCCTGACGATCCTTTCAGCCACTGCCAGAGGCGTCCGAGCGTCTCATAACCGACGCGATCGCTATGCATCAGCCAGGCCGGGGATGGGATCGCCCGTTCCCACGGGTTGAGCGGCGCGTCGATGGCCATCTGGTTTGCCGGTGCGGGAAGCGGGTGCAGGCCTTGCTTCTCAAAGAAAATCATCGCGCGCGGCAGGTGTGAGGCGGAGGTCACCAGTAAGAACGGGACATCGCCTATTGCCTGCTTCACTGCGGCAGCCTCTTCTTCGGTATCTTTTGGGCTGTCGAGAGTGATAATTGAGGAACGCGGCACGCCGAGTGATTCCGCTACTCTGGCACCTGCCTCAGCCGTACTCACCGGGTTCGTTTTGGCTGCCGCGCCGGTGAAGATCATTTTTGATCCCGGATTTGCCAGCCAGAGGCGAATGCCTTCGTTTAGCCGTGGCAGGCTGTTGTTGATCAGGTTTGAACTGGGGGCCCAGTCAGGATCCCAGGTATATCCGCCGCCCAGCACCACGATATACGCCACTTTCTGATTTCCCTGCCATGTTGGGTACTTATTTTCGATGGGGCGTAACAGACCATCCGCGACCGGCTGCAGGCTCAACAGCAGCAGGACAAACCAGCCGAGCGTAATAAGCGTTTTGCCACTCTTCTGAAAGCGACTGAACCACACCAGCGCCAGCCCCAGCGCGATGATGATGAGCAGCAGCGGAAGGGGAAGCATCATCCCTCCAATGTATTTCTTAAGGGTAAAAAGCATCCTTTTTGGTTCCTTTTTTGACCATATAGCAGGTGATTACCCGTGATATTACACCAGAGAGGTTCATTCTCCGCGCGGGTGTGACAAAATAGCGGTTTTGCAGTTAGCGAGTGGAACTCTCCCAATGCGGGATCGCAATTTTGATGACATCGCGGAAAAGTTTTCGCGCAACATTTATGGCACCACGAAAGGGCAGCTCCGTCAGACGATCCTCTGGCAGGATCTGGACACCATTCTGGCTACCTTTGGTGGGCAAACGTTGCGCGTGCTGGACGCCGGTGGCGGTGAAGGGCAGACGGCGATAAAAATGGCCGAGCGCGGTCATCACGTCACGCTTTGCGATCTTTCTGCTGAAATGGTCGCCCGCGCGACGCGTGCTGCAGAAGAGAAAGGTGTGAGCGACAACATGCATTTTATACAATGCGCCGCTCAGGACATCGCGCAGCATTTGGAAACCCAGGTTGATCTGATATTGTTTCATGCGGTGCTGGAGTGGGTTGCCGATCCGCAAAGCGTGTTACAAACCCTGTGGTCGATGTTGCGCCCGGGCGGCACGCTGTCGCTGATGTTCTACAATGCTAACGGCTTCCTGATGCACAACATGGTTGCAGGCAACTTCGACTATGTGCAGGTCGGGATGCCCAAAAAGAAAAAGCGCACGCTTTCCCCGGACTATCCGCGCGATCCACAGCAGGTTTATGGCTGGCTGGAAGCGATTGGCTGGCAGATCGTCGGGAAGACGGGCGTTAGGGTGTTTCATGATTATCTGCGTGAAAAACACAAACAGCGTGACTGTTTTGACACCTTAACAGAATTAGAAACGCGGTATTGCCGTCAGGAGCCTTTTATCAGCCTTGGCCGCTATATTCACGTCACCGCGCACAAGCCGCAGATGCAAGGATAACCTATGAGTGAATTTTCCCAGACAGTCCCCGAACTGGTTGCCTGGGCCAGGAAAAACGATTTCTCCATCTCGCTGCCGGTAGACAGACTCTCTTTCCTGCTGGCGGTTGCCACGCTGAACGGCGAACGGCTGGACGGTGAAATGAGCGAGGGTGAACTGGTGGATGCGTTCCGCCATGTCAGTGATGCGTTTGAGCAAACCAGCGAAACCATTAGCGTGCGTGCCAACAACGCGATCAACGATATGGTGCGTCAACGTCTGCTGAACCGCTTTACCAGCGAACAGGCGGAAGGAAACGCCATCTATCGCCTGACGCCGCTGGGCATCGGCATCACCGATTACTATATTCGCCAGCGTGAATTTTCCACGCTGCGTCTTTCCATGCAGCTCTCGATCGTGGCGGGTGAGCTTAAGCGTGCCGCCGATGCCGCGGATGAAAACGGTGACGAATTCCACTGGCACCGTAACGTCTACGCGCCGCTGAAATATTCGGTGGCCGAGATTTTCGACAGTATCGATCTGACCCAGCGTCTGATGGACGAACAGCAGCAGCAGGTGAAAGACGATATTGCCCAGCTGCTGAATAAAGACTGGCGAGCGGCCATCTCCAGCTGTGAACTTCTGCTGTCAGAAACCTCCGGCACGCTGCGTGAGCTCCAGGATACGCTGGAAGCCGCAGGGGACAAGCTGCAGGCGAATCTGCTGCGCATCCAGGACGCGACGCTGGCGCACGACGATCTGCATTTTATCGATCGTCTGGTCTTCGATCTGCAGAGCAAACTCGACCGCATTATCAGCTGGGGCCAGCAGTCAATCGACCTGTGGATCGGCTACGACCGACACGTGCATAAATTTATCCGTACCGCGATTGATATGGATAAAAACCGCGTCTTTGCTCAGCGTCTGCGTCAGTCGGTGCAGACCTATTTCGATGCGCCGTGGGCGCTGACCTACGCCAATGCCGATCGTCTGCTGGATATGCGCGACGAAGAGATGGCGCTGCGCGATGAAGAGGTGACCGGTGAACTGCCGCCGGATCTGGAATACGAAGAATTTAACGAAATTCGCGAGCAGCTTGCGGCGATGATCGAAGAACAGCTCGCTGTCTACAAAACCAGACAAGTGCCGCTGGATCTTGGTCTCGTGGTGCGCGACTATCTGGCGCAATATCCTCGCGCGCGCCACTTCGACATTGCCCGCATTGTGGTAGACCAGGCGGTGCGCCTGGGCGTCGCGCAAGCTGATTTCACCGGACTGCCGCCGAAGTGGCAGCCAATTAACGATTACGGAGCCAAGGTACAGGCGCATGTCATTGACAAATATTGAACAAGTGATGCCCGTTAAGCTGGCACAGGCGCTGGCGAATCCGTTATTTCCGGCGCTGGACAGCCAGCTGCGTGCCGGTCGTCACATTGGCTTAGACGAGCTGGATAATCACGCCTTTTTGATGGACTTCCAGGAGTACCTGGAAGAGTTTTACGCGCGCTACAACGTGGAGCTTATCCGCGCGCCGGAAGGGTTTTTCTACCTGCGCCCGCGCTCCACGACGCTGATCCCGCGTTCCGTGCTCTCCGAGCTGGATATGATGGTCGGTAAAATTCTCTGCTACCTCTACCTCAGCCCGGAACGTCTGGCGAATGAAGGGATCTTCACCCAGCAGGAACTTTACGACGAGCTGTTGACGCTGGCGGATGAGAGCAAGCTGCTCAAGCTGGTGAACAACCGCTCCACGGGGTCGGATCTTGACCGTCAGAAATTACAGGAAAAGGTTCGCTCTTCCCTGAACCGTCTGCGTCGTCTGGGGATGGTCTGGTTTATGGGCCACGACAGCAGCAAATTCCGGATTACGGAATCTGTCTTCCGCTTCGGCGCCGACGTGCGTGCGGGCGACGACGCGCGTGAAGCGCAGCTTCGCATGATCCGCGACGGTGAAGCGATGCCGGTGGAAAACCATTTGCAGCTCAATGACGAGCATGAAGAGAATCTGCCGGATAGCGGGGAGGAAGAGTAATGATTGAACGCGGTAAATTTCGCTCACTGACGCTGATTAACTGGAACGGCTTCTTTGCCCGAACGTTCGATCTGGATGAGCTGGTCACGACGCTCTCCGGCGGTAACGGTGCGGGTAAATCCACCACCATGGCGGCCTTTGTTACGGCGCTGATCCCTGACCTGACGCTGCTTCACTTCCGTAACACCACCGAAGCGGGGGCCACAAGCGGCTCCCGTGATAAAGGTCTGCACGGTAAGCTGAAGGCCGGCGTCTGTTATTCGGTTCTGGACGTTATTAACTCCCGTCATCAGCGTGTGGTGGTGGGCGTGCGCCTGCAGCAGGTCGCCGGTCGCGACCGTAAAGTGGATATCAAACCGTTTGCAATCCAGGGGCTGCCAACCTCCGTGCAGCCGACGGCGCTGCTCACGGAAACCCTGAACGAACGCCAGGCGCGCGTGTTGACGCTGCAGGAGCTGAAAGACAAGCTTGAGGCCATCGAAGGCGTGCAGTTCAAGCAGTTCAACTCGATTACCGACTACCACTCGCTGATGTTCGATCTGGGCGTGGTGGCGCGTCGTCTGCGCACGGCATCAGACCGTAGCAAATACTACCGCCTGATTGAAGCGTCGCTGTATGGCGGTATCTCCAGCGCGATTACCCGCTCCCTGCGCGACTACCTGCTGCCGGAAAACAGCGGCGTGCGTAAGGCCTTCCAGGATATGGAAGCGGCGCTGCGCGAAAACCGCATGACGCTGGAAGCTATTCGCGTTACCCAGTCTGACCGCGACCTGTTTAAACACCTGATCAGCGAAGCCACCAACTACGTGGCGGCGGACTACATGCGCCACGCCAACGAGCGCCGCGTGCATCTCGATCAGGCATTAGAATACCGTCGCGAGCTGTTTACCTCCCGTAAACAGCTGGTAGCGGAGCAGTACAAGCACGTTGAAATGGCGCGCGAGCTGGGCGAGCACAACGGTGCTGAAGGCGACCTGGAAGCCGATTATCAGGCTGCCAGCGATCACCTGAACCTGGTGCAGACCGCGCTGCGTCAGCAGGAAAAAATCGAGCGCTATGAAGCGGACCTCGATGAGCTGCAGATCCGTCTCGAAGAGCAAAATGAAGTGGTGGCTGAAGCCGCCGACATGCAGGAAGAGAACGAAGCCCGCGCCGAAGCGGCCGAGCTGGAAGTGGATGAGCTGAAAAGCCAGCTTGCCGATTACCAGCAGGCGCTTGACGTGCAGCAGACGCGAGCGATTCAGTACACCCAGGCATTGCAGGCATTACAGCGTGCAAAAGAGCTGTGCCATCTGCCTGACCTGACGCCGGACAGCGCCGACGAGTGGCTGGATACCTTCCAGGCCAAAGAGCAGGAAGCCACCGAGAAACTGCTCTCCCTCGAACAGAAAATGAGCGTCGCGCAAACGGCGCACAGCCAGTTTGAACAGGCTTATCAGCTGGTAGTCGCGATTAACGGCCCGCTGGCGCGTAACGAAGCCTGGGACGTTGCCCGTGAACTGCTGCGCGACGGTGTGAACCAGCGCCATCTGGCCGAGCAGGTTCAGCCGCTGCGTATGCGTCTGAACGAGCTGGAGCAGCGCCTGCGCGAGCAGCAGGAAGCCGAGCGTCTGCTGGCGGAATTCTGCAAGCGTCAGGGAAAAAATTACGATTTCGACGAGCTTGAGGCCCTGCATCAGGAGCTGGAAGCGCGTATTGCGGCCCTGTCCGATACCGTATCAAACGCCAGCGAACAGCGTATGGCCCTGCGTCAGGAGCTGGAGCAGATTCAGTCCCGTTCGAAGGCGCTCCTGGAGCGTGCGCCGGTCTGGCTGGCGGCCCAGAGCAGCCTGAACCAGCTCAGCGAGCAGTGCGGCGAACAGTTCGAATCCAGCCAGGAAGTGACCGAATACCTGCAGCAGCTGCTGGAGCGCGAGCGCGAAGCCATCGTTGAGCGTGACGAAGTGGGCGCCCGCAAGCGCGACGTCGATGAAGAAATTGAGCGCTTAAGCCAGCCGGGCGGGTCAGAAGATCCGCGCCTGAATGCATTAGCCGAGCGTTTTGGCGGCGTGCTGCTGTCCGAAATTTATGACGACGTTGGCCTGGACGATGCTCCGTACTTCTCCGCGCTGTACGGTCCATCCCGCAACGCGATTGTGGTCCCGGATCTGTCGCTGATTTCTGAGCAGCTTGCCGGCCTGGAAGATTGCCCGGAAGATCTCTACCTGATCGAAGGGGATCCGCAGTCGTTCGATGACAGCGTGTTCAGCGTCGACGAGCTGGAAAAAGCGGTGGTGGTGAAAATTGCCGACCGTCAGTGGCGTTACTCCCGCTTCCCTGAGCTGCCGCTGTTTGGCCGCGCCGCGCGCGAAAGCCGCATCGAGAGCCTGCACGCCGAGCGTGAAACACTGTCTGAACGTTTTGCGACCCTGTCGTTTGACGTGCAGAAAACCCAGCGTCTGCATCAGTCGTTCAGCCGCTTTATCGGCAGCCATCTCGCCGTAGCGTTTGACGCAGATCCGGAAGCCGAAATCCGCAAGCTGAACACCCGCCGTAGCGAGCTGGAACGTGCCATTGCAAGCCATGAAAGTGATAACCAGCAAAGTCGCGTTCAGTTTGAACAGGCGAAAGAGGGCGTCGCTGCCCTTAACCGCATTCTGCCGCGCCTGAATCTGCTGGCGGATGACACGCTGGCTGACCGCGTGGATGAGATCCAGGAGCGTCTGGATGAAGCGCAGGAAGCCGCGCGTTTCGTTCAGCAGCACGGCAATCAGCTGGCGAAGCTGGAGCCCGTCGTGTCTGTCCTGCAGAGCGACCCGGAACAGTTCGAGCAGTTAAAAGAAGATTATGCCTGGTCGCAGCAGGTGCAGCGCGAAGCGCGTCAGCAGGCGTTTGCTCTGACGGAAGTGGTGCAGCGTCGCGCGCACTTTGGCTACTCCGATTCGGCTGAAATGCTGAGCGGTAACAGCGATCTGAACGAAAAACTGCGTCAGCGCCTTGAGCAGGCGGAGGCGGAACGTACTCGCGCCCGCGAAGCGATGCGCAGCCACTCCGCTCAGCTGAACCAGTACAATCAGGTGCTGGCCTCGCTGAAAAGCTCCTTCGATACCAAGAAAGAGCTTTTAAACGATCTGCAGAAAGAGCTTCAGGACATCGGCGTGCGTGCCGACAGCGGGGCAGAAGAGCGCGCGCGTATCCGTCGTGACGAGCTGCATTCTCAGCTCAGCAATAACCGCGCGCGTCGCAATCAGCTGGAAAAAGCGCTGACCTTCTGCGAAGCCGAAATGGATAACCTGACCCGTCGCCTGCGCAAGCTGGAACGCGACTATCACGAAATGCGCGAGCAGGTCGTGACCGCCAAGGCGGGCTGGTGCGCGGTGATGCGCATGGTGAAAGACAATAACGTTGAGCGTCGCCTGCACCGTCGCGAGCTGGCGTATCTTTCTGCCGATGAGCTGCGTTCCATGTCGGATAAGGCGTTGGGTGCGCTGCGTCTGGCGGTGGCGGATAACGAACACCTGCGCGACGTGCTGCGTATGTCGGAGGATCCGAAACGTCCGGAACGTAAAATTCAGTTCTTCGTGGCGGTTTACCAGCACCTGCGCGAGCGTATTCGTCAGGACATTATCCGTACCGACGATCCGGTCGAAGCCATCGAACAGATGGAAATCGAGCTGGGCCGCCTGACGGAGGAGTTGACCTCCCGCGAGCAGAAGCTGGCGATCAGCTCCCGCAGCGTGGCGAACATCATTCGTAAAACCATTCAGCGCGAGCAGAACCGTATCCGCCAGCTGAACCAGGGTCTGCAGAGCGTGTCGTTTGGCCAGGTGAACAGCGTGCGCCTCAACGTCAACGTGCGTGAGGCCCACGCGACGCTGCTGGAAGTGCTCTCAGAGCAGCACGAGCAGCATCAGGATCTGTTCAACAGCAACCGTCTGACCTTCTCCGAAGCGCTGGCGAAGCTGTATCAGCGCCTGAACCCGCAGATTGATATGGGGCAACGTACGCCGCAAACCATCGGTGAAGAGCTGCTGGACTACCGTAACTACCTGGAAATGGAAGTTGAGGTAAACCGTGGCTCAGACGGCTGGCTGCGTGCGGAATCCGGGGCGCTCTCTACCGGTGAAGCGATCGGTACCGGGATGTCAATTCTGGTGATGGTCGTACAGAGCTGGGAAGATGAAGCGCGCCGCCTGCGCGGCAAAGATATCTCGCCATGCCGACTGCTGTTCCTGGATGAGGCGGCGCGACTTGATGCCCGCTCAATTGCCACGCTGTTCGAGCTTTGCGAACGTCTCGATATGCAGCTCATTATCGCGGCGCCGGAGAACATCAGCCCCGAGAAGGGTACCACCTACAAACTGGTGCGTAAGGTGTTCCAGAACAGCGAACACGTTCACGTTGTGGGGCTGCGTGGCTTTGCGCCGCAGCCGCCGGAGTCATTGCCGGAAACCACGGCGGACGCTTCCTGAAGCGTTTTCTGACCCGAAGCGGCGCACTGGCGCCGCTTTTTTTTTAAACTTAACTTGTGCTTGGGGCTGCGTTATCTTTAAACTTCTTTACATAAGGTAAGGCAACAGCTTAGCCGTCTACCTATAATGAAAGAAAGCCCCAGCGTGATGGGCATGTCGTGAAAACAGGGGGCAAGGGATGTTGCTAAAGAAAGAATGTGGTCGTCAGCTGTCTGCGCTGAGTTTATGCCTGGCAGTGATGTTTGCTCCGCTGTTAACCGCCCAGGCCGACGAGCCTGAAATTGTGCCGACTGACAGCTCGGCAACGACAGGCGCTCAGCCAACGTCGTTGTCCCAGCCGCTGGAGCAGTCTCCGGCGACGGCTATCATGGCCGGAATTAAACCGCTGCCGGAAGGCATCGACGCGGAATCACTCAGTCAGCAGCTGCAGTCGGGGCTGCCATCAGGCTACACGCCTGTCTATATCAATCAGCTCACGCTCCTCTATGCCGCCCGCGATATGAAACCGATGTGGGAAAACCGCGATGCCGTGCGCGCCTTCCAGCAGCAGCTGGCGGAAGTCGCAATTGCAGGGTTTCAGCCGCAGTTTACAAAGTGGGTTGAGCTGTTAACCGATCCTGCCGTCACCGGGCAGGCGCGTGATGTGGTGCTTTCCGATGCCATGATGGGCTACCTGCAGTTCGTGGCGGGTATTCCGGTCAATGGCAACCGCTGGCTGTACAGCGATAAACCGTACAAGCTGGCGACGCCGGCGCTGTCGGTGATTAACCAGTGGCAGCTAGCGCTGGATAACGGCGAACTGCCGCGCTTTATCGCCAGCCTCGCACCGGCGCATCCACACTATGCCACTCTGCACCAGTCGCTCCTCGCGCTGGTGGGAGACACGCGTCCATGGCCGCAAATGCGCGGTACCGCGACGCTGCGTCCGGGACAGTGGAGCAGCGATGTTCCTGCCCTGCGCGAGATCCTGACGCGTTCCGGTCTTCTTGACGGCGGGCCAAAGATTGCACTTCCGGGTGACGATCCACAAAACGTCGCCGTCAGCCCATCAGCGCCAGTAAAAGAGAAGAAAGCCGTTGTTCTGAGCAACAAACCCGCGGCTTACGATCGCGAGCTGGTTGCGGCCGTTAAACAGTTCCAGGCCGCTCAGGGGCTGGGGGCCGATGGCGTCATTGGCCAGACGACGCGCGACTGGCTGAACGTATCGCCTGCGCAGCGGGCAGGGGTGCTGGCGCTCAATATCCAGCGTTTGCGCCTGCTGCCGGGAACGCTCTCTACCGGGATTATGGTAAACATCCCGGCGTATTCCCTGGTCTATTATCAGGATGGTAGCGAAAAACTGGCGTCGCGCGTGATTGTCGGGCGCCCGGATCGCAAAACGCCGATGATGAGCAGCGCGCTCAATAATGTAGTCGTTAACCCGCCGTGGAACGTGCCGCCGACGCTGGCGCGTAAAGACATTCTGCCGAAGATCTGGAACGATCCGGGTTATCTGGAACGTCATGGCTATACGGTGATGCGTGGATGGAACAGTAAAGAGGCTATCGATCCTTATATGGTCGACTGGTCGACCATCACAGCGTCGAATCTGCCGTTCCGCTTCCAGCAGGCTCCCGGAGCGCATAACTCTTTAGGGCGCTACAAATTCAACATGCCGAGTTCAGACGCTATCTATCTGCACGATACGCCGAACCACAACCTGTTCCAGAAAGATACTCGCGCGCTGAGTTCTGGCTGCGTGCGCGTGAACAAAGCCTCTGAGCTGGCTAATATGCTATTGCAGGATGCGGGCTGGAACGATACGCGTATTTCGGATGCCCTGAAGCAGGGGGATACGCGTTACGTGAATATTCGGCACAATATTCCCGTCAATCTTTACTATCTGACTGCGTTTGTTGGTGAAGACGGGCGTACTCAGTATCGTACAGATATTTACAATTATGATCTCACCGCGCGATCTGGCGCACAAATTTTGCGAAAAGCGGAACAATTAATCAGGTAAATGAAGCAGTTCGGGAAAAATGATTGTCGTAAGTTAGGGTGAATAGGGGGCAATATCGCTGTAAGCCGCGTATTCACTGGGATTGGGCGCCTTGACGTACATGGTTTTGCCAGTTAAGGTGCCCTTCGTGCGCTAAGCATATTACGATTTCTTTTACCTGTAGACCTGATTATCATGGACAAATTTGACGCTAATCGCCGCAAACTGCTGGCGTTAGGTGGTGTTGCGCTTGGCGCAGCGGCCATCTTGCCGACGCCAGCATTTGCCACCCTCTCGACACCTCGTCCGCGAGTTTTAACGCTCAACAATCTCCATACCGGTGAGTCGCTAAAAGCGGAATTCTTCGATGGCAGAGGCTATATTCAGGATGAATTAGCAAGACTTAACCATTTTTTCCGTGATTTCCGCGCGAATAAAATAAAAGCCATCGATCCAGGACTGTTTGATCAGCTTTTCCGCCTTCAGGGCCTGCTGGGCACCAGCAGGCCGGTGCAGCTCATTTCTGGCTATCGCTCGATTGATACCAATAATGAACTGCGCGCCCACAGTCGCGGGGTAGCCAAAAAAAGCTATCACACGAAGGGACAGGCAATGGATTTCCATATTGAAGGCGTTTCGTTAGCCAATATTCGCAAAGCCGCGTTATCTATGCGCGCAGGTGGTGTAGGATATTACCCCAGCAGCAACTTTGTGCATATTGATACCGGTCCGGTTCGGCACTGGTAATAACGAAACACAGGAGCAGTATGAACTATCGTATTATTCCGGTTACCGCGTTCTCCCAGAATTGTTCACTCATCTGGTGCGAACAAACTAAACTGGCCGCCCTTGTCGATCCCGGCGGTGACGCTGAGAAGATCAAGCAGGAAGTCGCAGCAAGCGGCGTCACGCTGATGCAGATTTTGCTCACTCATGGTCATCTTGACCATGTAGGTGCTGCGGCTGAACTGGCTGAACACTATGGTGTGCCGGTGATCGGCCCGGAAAAAGAAGATGAGTTCTGGCTGCAGGGGTTACCCGCCCAAAGCCGCATGTTTGGCCTTGATGAGTGTCAGCCCCTGACGCCCGATCGCTGGCTGAACGAAGGAGAGCGCGTTAACGTAGGGAATGTGACTTTACAGGTGTTGCATTGTCCTGGGCATACGCCAGGCCATATCGTCTTCTTTGATGACCAGTCTCGTCTGCTGATTTCCGGCGATGTGATCTTCAAAGGTGGCGTAGGACGCAGCGATTTTCCGCGCGGCGATCATGGGCAGCTGATCCAGTCGATTAAACAAAAGTTATTGCCGCTGGGTGATGACGTTACGTTTATCCCAGGACACGGTCCGATGTCGACGCTGGGCTATGAACGGCTCCATAATCCGTTCCTTCAGGATGAGATGCCTGTCTGGTAACCAGAATAAAATAAGCCTGCATAACGCAGGCTTTTTTATGGGCGCAAATTACAGTACGGCGACAATCGCTTCGCACAGTGGCGCCATGTTGTCAGGCGTCATACCAGCAACGTTCACGCGGCCAGAGGCCACGGCGTACACGGCAAACTCTTCACGCAGACGCAGAACCTGCTCTTTGGTCAGGCCGCTGAACGAGAACATGCCGTTCTGTTTGATGATAAAGCTGAAGTCGCGGTCCGCGCCTTTCTCAGCCAGGGTATTCACAAACAGCAGGCGCATGCGCTGAATGCGCTGGCGCATATCGTTCAGCTCTTGTTCCCAGATAGCGCGCAGCGCATCGTTGCTCAGGATAGTGGCAACAACAGACGCACCGTGTGCCGGTGGGTTAGAGTAGTTAGCGCGGATAACCGATTTCATCTGGCTGAACGCGCGATCGACGGTCTCTTCGTTAGCGGCAACCAGCGTACAGGCACCCACACGCTCATTGTACAGACCGAAGTTCTTGGAGTAAGAGCTTGCGACAATCAGCTCCTGATGCACGGCTGCGAACGCGCGCAGGCCTTCGGCATCTTCTTCCAGACCACGGGCGAAGCCCTGGTAGGCAAAGTCAAACAGCGGCAGCCAGCCTTTTTCAACGGACAGCTTCGCCAGGTGTTGCCACTGCTCAAGCGTCGGATCGATACCGGTTGGGTTGTGGCAGCAGCCGTGGAACAGCACCACGTCACCCGCCTGCGCTTCGCTCAGGCTCGCCAGCAGGCCGTCAAAGTCGAGAGCGTGGTTTGCCGCATCGTAGTATGCATATTCACGCACTTCCAGACCCGCAGAGTTAAACACGCTCTTGTGGTTTGGCCAGCTTGGGTTGCTCACCCATACGCGCTTAACAGAGGTGTTTTTCGCAAGGAAATCCGCCGCCACGCGCAGCGCACCGGTACCGCCCGGGGTCTGTGCCGTACGGGCACGTTTGTCACTCACAATTGCGCTGCCTTTACCGAACAGCAGCTCCTGGGTGCAGCGACCAAATTCAGGGATACCATCAATACCGAGGTAGTTTTTGGTGGTTTCGTTTTCCAGCAGATACTGCTCAGCTTTCTTAACGCTGGTCAGTACCGGAGTTTTGCCGGTCTCATCTTTATATACACCAATACCCAGGTTGATTTTGCCAGGGCGGTCGTCGGCACGAAACAGATCGGCCAGGCCCAGAATAGGGTCGGCAGGAGCGGCGGTAATGTTCTCAAACATGACGAAGTTCCATTGTGATTACAGAAGTGAAATCCGCTATCAGGTTAACGGTAGATTTACAAAATGCCAACCGTTTGCGACGAAAAGCGTGCGGCTTTTCAAAAGTCGCCATTATTTTCTGTCAGGCATAAAAAAACAGGGCCGAAGCCCTGTTCATTAAGCATATAACAAAGTGGTGTTCTGATTAGAACTGGTAGGTTACGCCCACAGCAGCCATATCGTCGTTGCCGTTCAGACCGCCAACAGCTTTCGCGTAGTCGGAGTCTTTGTCCAGCAGGTTGATATAGTAGTCAGCCCACACGTTGAAGTTCTTGTTGAAGTAGTAAGTGGTACCAACCTGGATGAATTTAGCCAGGTCTGCATCGCCACCGCTGAAGCCGTTGACCGCAGCCAGGTCTTTACCTTTGGTCTGCACGTAGGAGATTGCTGGGCGCAGGCCGAAGTCGAACTGGTACTGAGCAACCACTTCGAAGTTCTGCGTTTTGTTAGCGAAGCCAGCGTCACCGTTAGAACCGGTACGAGTGGTGTTACGGGTTTCTGCATAGGTGGTTGCCAGGTAGATGTTGTTAGCGTCGTATTTCAGACCAACACCCCATGCTTCAGCTTTGTCGCCTTCACCATCAGCTTTTTGATTCAGAGTACGGTTAGCGTTGCTGTAAGATGCGATTGCACCGAAGCCTTCGCCGAAATCGTAGCCCAGGGAGTAGCCTACGCCGTCACCGTTAGAGGTTTTAACGTCAGCACGGTCGTTTTTGCCCTGGTACTGAACGCCCAGGCTCAGACCGTCAACCAGACCGAAGAAGTTGCTGTTACGGTAGGTCAGCAGACCGGTACTGCGGCTGGTCATAAAGTTATCAACATAGTTACCGCCCCAGGTCATACCAGAGAAGGACGGCGCCATATCGGTGTATGATTCTACGTCGTAAACGATACCGTAGTTACGACCGTAGTCGATGCTGCCAGCATCGCCCGCTTTCAGGCCAGCGAATGCCAGACGGTTTTTGTTAGTCTGAGCACCATTTTCAGCCTGGTTGGCCAGGAAACGGTATTCCCACTGGCCGTAACCGGTCAGCTGGTCGTTGATCTGAGTTTCGCCTTTGAAACCGATCTGCGCGTAGGTAGCGTCGTTATTGTTGGTGTTATCACCGGAAGTCACGAAATCGTGCTCGGCGTTAACTTTACCGTAGAAGTCCAGCTTGTTGCCGTTCTTGTTATAGATTTCTGCAGCGTTAGCTGCACCGGCTACCAGCAGGGCAGGGATTACCACTGCCAGAATATTGCGCTTCATCATTATTTATTACCCTCATTGGTTTTTTTATGACACTCGCCACTGCCGTCAATAAATTCTGTCAATAAATATTTCCGGAACTATTGATGAGAGTTTGGTGTCTTTATGTATCTGACAGGCATCTTTCCATTCGGCGAAGCGTTTCGCTAGCCTGAAAGTGCTACAATTCTCAAGATT
Source organism: Enterobacter sp. 940_PEND (assembly GCF_001059415.1). Classification (NCBI taxonomy): domain Bacteria; kingdom Pseudomonadati; phylum Pseudomonadota; class Gammaproteobacteria; order Enterobacterales; family Enterobacteriaceae; genus Enterobacter; species Enterobacter sp. 940_PEND. Next base: position 80,769 of record NZ_JUMS01000123.1, on the reverse strand, counting down.
AAGTAACCAAAAGAAATTATGTGTAACTAAATATGTATTTTCGGGAACTTTGTGAACCACCTCAAACTTCAGAACGCCCTGGCGAATTAAACAACAAGCACTATCCTATATATATGAATTCCTTATGATTAATTGAGATAAAGGCGATTCATATAAACAGACGCTAAACGGCTTGTTTTTTCTTATGACTCCAAAAGGCCTTCCGGACGGCTGTAAAAGTGGTTGAAATTTGTGCTATCGCTTGAGGATGTAATAATCGCAATAAGAATGTGGTTTATTTTTTGTGGCTGGATATTTCGCGGAAACAAAACGTAACAGGTAGTGGTTGTGACGGGGTGAAGGTTTAAAGATGCTGACTTTACGCTGACGAAAACTGACAATACAGAATAAAATAATGGCCAGCATAAGCTGGCCATTTTAGTATTGTATCGATTAGAAGCTGGCGTTACGTGGAGTACGTGGGAAAGGAATCACGTCACGTACGTTCTGAACACCAGTAACGTAGGCAATCAGACGCTCGAAGCCCAGACCAAAACCGGCGTGCGGTACGGTACCGTAACGACGCAGATCGCGGTACCAGCTGTAGTCAGCTGGGTTGAGCCCCATCTCTTCCATACGCGCGTCCAGCACGTCAAGACGTTCTTCACGCTGAGAGCCACCGATGATTTCACCAATGCCCGGCGCCAGAACGTCCATCGCTGCCACGGTTTTACCGTCTTCGTTAAGGCGCATATAGAAGGCCTTAATGTCTTTCGGGTAGTTTTTAACGACAACCGGCGCTTTGAAATGCTTCTCGGCCAGATAGCGTTCGTGTTCAGACGCCAGGTCAACGCCCCAGTAAACCGGGTTCTCGAACGTCTCACCGCATTTCTCGAGGATCGCCACCGCGTCGGTATAGTCCACCTGCGCAAAGTCGGCAGACACGAAACGCTCCAGACGCGCCACAGCATCGCTGTCTACGCGTTCTGCGAAGAATTTCATGTCGTCAGGACGCTCTTCCAGCACCGCTTTGAACACATACTTCAGCATCGCTTCCGCCAGACCCGCAACATCGTTCAGGTCTGCAAAGGCCACTTCAGGCTCCAGCATCCAGAATTCCGCCAGGTGACGGCTGGTGTTGGAGTTTTCGGCGCGGAAGGTTGGGCCAAAGGTGTAGATCTTAGACAGCGCACAGGCGTACGTTTCGCCGTTGAGCTGACCAGATACCGTCAGGAAGGCTTCTTTACCAAAGAAGTCTTTGTCATAGTCCACTTTACCTTCAGGCGTGCGCGGCAGGTTTTCCATGTCCAGCGTCGAAACGCGGAACATCTCACCGGCACCTTCCGTATCGGACGCGGTGATCAGCGGGGTAGACACCCAGAAGTAACCCTGCTCATCGAAGAAACGATGCAGCGCCTGCGCCAGCGTATGACGCACGCGCGCCACCGCACCAATCAGGTTGGTACGCGGACGCAGGTGGGCGACTTCACGCAGATATTCGATACTGTGGCGTTTTGCCGCCATCGGGTAGGTATCCGGATCTTCAACCCAGCCGGTGACTTCAATCGCAGTGGCCTGAATTTCGAAGCTCTGGCCCTGGCCCGGTGACGCCACAACCACGCCGGTAACAATGACGGAGCAACCGGTTGTCAGTCGCAGAACGTCATCATTGTAATTGGGCAGAGAATTATTAATGACGGCCTGTACAGGATCAAAGCAGGAACCGTCATAGACGGCAAGGAAGGAGATGCCAGCTTTAGAATCTCGGCGGGTACGCACCCATCCGCGCACGGTGACTTCCTGGTCAACGGCGACACGGCCCTGGAGTACGTCGGCTACAGGCACAACGCTCATAATATTCTCTCTGTTAATAGTCGGAAAAAATAAACACTTGTCCACCCTTATGGGGGGATATCTATGTTACCTGCCATCCGCTATCAGACAAGTAAATTTCGCAGTCAAAAGAGAAGAATTGAGAAATAAATAAGGAGAAGGGAGCCATAAAGGCTCCCGTAAGCGCTTAACTGGCTTTTTTGATCAAGGGGAGATCGAACGCTTTGCGCAATGCGCGGACAAACGCTTTGTCATGGCAGATGGTTTTACCCGGGCTGTCGGAGAGTTTTGCCACCGGCTTGCCGTTACATTCCACCAGTTTGATGACGATATTCAGAGGTTTTACCTGAGGAATATCGCAGGTCAGACGGGTACCAATCCCGAAGCTCAGGTTCACACGGGTATTGAAATGGCGATAGAGGTCGACCGCTTTCGCCAGGTCGAGATTATCCGAGAAGACCAGCACCTTGCTCATCGGATCAATGCCGAGTTTTTCGTAATGGGCAATGGCTTTCTCGCCCCATTCAACCGGATCCCCGGAGTCGTGGCGTAATCCCTGGTAACGTTCAGCGAACTCGGGACCAAAGTCGCGCAGGAAGGCATCCATCGTAATACAGTCGGTGAGGGCAATCCCGAGCTGATTCGGGTACTCCTCAAGCCATGCGGCCAGTGCCGCGCGCTGGCTGTTAGCCAGATCGGGGCTGATCTGCTGATGCGCCTGGAACCACTCGTGTGCCTGGGTGCCCATTGGCGTCAGGCTGAGGCGGCGTGCCAGATCGTAGTTGCTGGTGCCAACGAACCACGGCTCCCGCTGCAGACGTTTAACGATGGCCTCCTGAACGTCACGTGAGAAACGGCGACGCGTGCCAAAGTCCATCAGGCGGAAGCGGGACATGTCCAGCCCTTCGGTCAGCGTAGAGAAGGCTGCGAGTTTATTTTCCAGCGCGGCGACCGCCTGCTCGACGCCTTTTTCCGGCGAACGGTAGCGGTGAGCCAGTTCACTGATCACCGCCAGAAGCGGTACTTCCCACATGATCACTTCCCGCCACGGGCCTTCAAGGCGAATATCCAGTTTGCCGTTATCGTTAAGCACGGTGACCTGCTCCGGCTTATAGCGGAAATCGCGCAGCCAGTTCAGGTAATCGGCTTTGAAGAAAGGCAGGCCAGAAAGCCACTGATATTCCTCGTCCTGCAGCGTCAGATGCTGCATAGCATCGACCTGTTCACGAATGGCGTCTGCGTAGATACCGAGCAAGTCGTCGCCGCGACAGCGGAATTCCGCCGCGACGTGAACGTCATAGTAGTGGTGGAAAACGGCTTGCTGCATATGCAGTTTATACGCGTCGGTATCCAGCAACGTATGCAGAACTGGAGAAGCGAATTGAGTCATAGGTGCGCAGTAGCATCCTCTCACAGGAGCGTTTAGTACAATAAACAACTCCGGAGTATACCTTGTTTAGTGATTTATTGAACCCCGATCACAACATAAGCGCGTTTTATGGTCGAGGGCATTTTGTGCCCCGTGTTATACAAATGTAGCAACAGAGCTGCTAACCACTTGAATTTAAGGTTTTCTACTGCGCTGCTATCATGCTTTGGGGCAGCGATGGGGCAATGTGTGAAAGCGCCTTGTTGAGTAGAGTAACCTGTTCGCCGCTCTTCTCTGACATCCACTTTCCATACACCTTGTAAACCATCTGTGCATCGGTATGCCCCATCTGAGTTGCTATAAAATTTGGGTTCGCCCCGGCTGACAATGACCAGCACGCATAGGTATGCCGTGACTGATACGCGTTGCGGTACCGTATACCGGCGCGCTTGATTATCGGGCCCCAAATTTTATTAATCGAATTAACCGCGTAATGATATCCTCTTCGTGACCCACGCTTGACGCATTGAGGGCTGAAAACGAAAGTGCATGGATGTATGACTGACTGGCCATATTCACGCAAATTCACTTCAACCTCATGCTGCCGGCCAAGGCGCGTCAGTTGGGCCTGATTCCTGAGGGCATCAATAGCTGGTTGTATGAGATAAATCACCCTGTCAGTGCCTGCCTCGGTTTTTGGCAGGGTGAACTCATACGTTTGGGTAAGGTTACGCTTAACCGTAATGGTTCCAGCGGTGAGATCGATGTCTTCCCATGCAAGACCACATAATTCCCCATGCCTCATTCCGGTATAAACGGCGACGGTCCAGAGATTTCGCATCTGCTGGTGGCCGCATGCCTGAATGAACCTGATGAACTCGTCTGTCGTGAGTGGATCTGGTTCGTCTTTTGCCTTCCTGAGACGGTTAATTCCGCTAAACGGGTTTTCCTTTGCGTAGCCGTTATCAGCTCCAAACTGGAAGATCTCGGCCATCAGCATCATGTAATTATTCACCGTGGAAGACTTCCGGCCTTTTACCTGTGTCCGGTGATCCTTTTTCATTACATGGAAGCCCGTCAGCAACTCCTTCCTGACATACAGCAAATCTTCAGTGGTAACCGCAGAAACCATTTTATTTTCGCCGATGCGCGGAAGCATGTTTTTTATGATGGATTCGTACCTACTCATGGTATTAGAGCTGATCTCCATTCTCTTCAGCTCTGACCATCTTTCGGTAAGCTCCAGCACAGTAATTTCCTTTCTATCCTGACCGAACCGGGCAAGGTTCGGTGAGTTTGGGAATTTTTCTGCATAGTTAAAATTCCCCATCCTTATCGCAAAACAAACCGAAGAACGCAGCTCACCAGCTATCTTGCGATTTTTTGCAGTGTCAGGGACACCGAGGTTTTCCCTGACACGTTTACCTTTATACAGAAACCATATGCGGAGCGAACCGCCGTGGTTTTCGACGCCTGTCGGGTATGATGCATTAGCCATTGATCCCTCCTGACGTCCAGGAGCGTGGATGAGTGTACTGCTTTTCATGCTGTCTTCGCACCTGGTTGATTTTTTTTCTGCGCCTCGATCCACTGATCAACGGCTTTCCTGTTATACATACATTCGCTTGAAGGCTTGGGATTACCATCTGGTGAAATGTGCAGGTACTCGCGGCCAAGCATCCAGGATTCTTTTCTGGCGCGGGTGATGGTTCCGGGCTTGAGCCCGGTAACCGCAATCAGAACCTTTTCGCTAACCCAGTCATTCGGCACCAGAAGAACGATTTCAGCACTGGTTTGCATGGATATCCTCCATTTTCTCTTTAGCCTGACGCACGCAACGTGCAAAAGAGGAGGGCGTTACAATTTCGCGCAGAGCCTGAACCAGGAAATCGTTGTGCTGCTGGTGCAGCTCCAGGTTGCGTTCTTTTTCCTCATGACGCAGGACTGCCAGACGGGCTGTGATGATGCGGCGCTTCCCTTTGATCAGCCGCAGCGCGTTCTCTGCCTTTTTACGCCATGTACTCCATTCACTGCTGCTGTTCGATCTCGCCAGTTGCTCCTCAATACTGAGCTGCGCTTCTTCTGCGTTAACAAGCTGCTGCAGGCAATCGCTGATAGTGTTCAGGTTGTCTGTCTCCACGAAGAATTTGTGCATTCTTAACCCTCCCACCCAATCGCCTGGAACAGACCCATTTTAGGGTGATACCAGCGGGTGCCGCGCGGTTCAGCTTCTGACATCATCTGGCGAAAGGCGGCCATAAACGGCTCCAGTTCGACAATAGCCCTACGTGACAACAGCCCATCTGGAGTCATAAATTCGTGCGTGTCTGTCGGGATGCGGTAGGCATTGACCAGATTTCGGCACTTAGCGTCACTCATTCCGCTTTTAGCGACCACCTGACGGTAACCGACATAACCGGCGCGCATGGTCCCGCGTTTGATGTTCTCCACAGCTTCTGTGACCGTTTCGATCTGCTCTTCAACATGATTCAGGCGCTTCTGCTGGCGAACGGCATCGGCGGCCATTGCGGCGATCATCTCGATTTCCGTCAGCGGTGCGCGAGTGCGGAAGTAGCTGTTGACCAGTTCGCGCTGAACCTGCCAGGCAAGTTCGTCCGTTAGTGACTTAGCCACCATGAGATATCCAGACTCAAAAAGCACAATTCCAGATGGTGCAAACTTTGAAAAAACTCCTTCTGGAAGGTCCCGGCGTATAACGTCGGAACCTAATTCAACGTAATCCACTCCCTCAACAAAGTAATTTCTGTTTTCACGAAAATTTCGTCCCGCAGTACCATCTGGTCGCTGGTGTGCTTCATCAATCATTGCAAAAGTCACAACACGCTGACCGCGATATTCGACTGCCGGAAGCTGCGTATTATTGATAGTTACTGTGTTCATGCTCGATGTCCTTCTGAGTGCCCGGCTTTACGCCGGGCTGGTGAATCACTTGACCTGAATGAATGGAGTACCAGCCCCACTTGTCATGTACTGTGGGAGGGTGCCATTCCATTTGTTGATGGCCTCCAGTTGAAGCACTTCAGGGTTTTCGCGCATGGCCTGCCCACGAATCTGGATAGACTTTGCCTCTGCTTCTGCCAGCTTCAGCTTTGCGTCTGCCTGTCCATCCGCTTCCGCACGCAGCATGTTTGCTTCGGCTTCACGCTGTTTCACCTCCTGCTCGCGCTGCAGGGTTTTCTGGTTTGCGGTAACTTTGGCGTTGATGCTGTCGATAACTGTCGGCGGGTACTCCGGACGGCCTACGTAAGAAAGGCTGATAACCTGGATTCCTACCGGCCCCATGTCGGACTGGATCTCTTTCAGAGCGTTTTCAAGCAGCTCAGCTTTCCCGCCGTCAATGAACTTATCGGTACTCATGCGGCTTGCTAGACGATTAAGGGCATCGGCAATCTTCTGGCGCAGGTCGGTATCGGTGATGTCGTCCACACCTTTGCGATAGGTCTGGAAGACCGTCGTCACTTTGGTTGGATCAACTTTATAGGCGACACCAATGTGATAGCCGATCGTAGTGCCGTCACTCATCTGGAAATTGAATGCGTCGTCGTAGGTTTTCATCTGTTTGAAGGTTGGGAAGATGTAGACCTCTGTGTTCCAGCCGGTCCAATAGCGGCCTACGCCAACCACTTCACCGACGCCTTTGTCGTCTCCCAGCTTATTCACCTTGATACCCACGTTGCCGGGCTCGACACGATCGCAACCTACAAGACCGATGGCAGAGAGCGCGATAATTGAAGCCATAATTGCTTTTTTCATTTCTTTTCCTTAGTTACGGTTACAACAAGACCCTTACAGATGGCGTAGATGCATGGCGGGGTCAGGATCGCCAGGGCAAAACCGGATAACACAGCTGTGGTGTCCTTCATCGATATGAGGATCGGAACAAACAGCCCATAAACGCTGGCGACAATTACCAGCGATAGAACGATGCGTAAGTAGGCAATCATCAGCGCAGCCCCTCTGGTTTACTGGCCTGCAGTTCTGCCTGCTCTTTCACGAATCGGTCATGCATGGCGTCCCACTTTCCGAGCCACTTATGTGCTTCGCGCTTACGCTCCAGAATCCGGCGAATGCGCCGCATGCATCGGTTATGTGCAAACAGATATTGCTGTGTGTGCTGGCCCATGCGGTTGACGAGCACACCATTGCTGAAAACAGGTTCGTCTGGTTCGTTGGTGTTCAAACCGGCACGATGAAAAGTTTTGGTTACCATGTAGTGAGCAAGGTTACTGATCGCTGCGCTCCTGCTAAGGAAACGGCGCGAATAGCCGTGTCGTGATACGACGTAAACGGGCTGCAGCTCTTTGGCAAAGGCGCTGTCAATTGAGGTGGTGCTAATGCGTTTATCGTTCATTTCCGGTCCTTAACTTTGCTGTATCGTTCGTGACTCATTACTTCCCAGTTCTTTCCGCCATCGCGGGAGAGCAGTCGCCAGCGGCGATTAACCCTCAGGCTCAGGTTTCCGGAGCCGTGCATACGGCAGGGATGAATTCGCCTGGCCCTGAACTGGCGGAGTACATGGACCGCCTGCAGGTGTACCCACTCAGGAATTCGTATCGCTGTCAGCGCCATCAGATCCGAGCCTCCACTTTTTGTTTTTTGACGAACTCAACCAGCTCAGAAATGAGCTCGTCTATTAATTCCTTCCCGCTATCCGTAAGAAATTCACCGCCGCCATTAACATCAACAGCGCTGCTGTAAATTCCCTTGATAGCTTTTACGCCTTCGACATTCCCGTACTCACTAATCGCGAGCCTTTCGAATTTTCGTAATAATCCATCGAGAAGAATCTCTGTTAACTCGACCGTGTTAATACCGCCTTTATTGAGCTTAATAACAAGGCAGTTACTGCCAGTTTTACGCTGGTGGCGTAATAATGCTGCTTTTAAAATTCGTCGACGATATGTCTCGATTAATTTATCCATTGCGCTGTTCCTCCTCCAAACTCATAACTATTTCCTCTTCTTTTTCGGTCCACCCATGAATCTCAGCGGCGAGGCCATAAACCAGAGCGCATATTGTTTTGAGTTGAAATATGTCTAACTTGTCGTGATATTCAAATAATGTTTGCGACAAGCCTGACAACTTCTCCGCCTTGATATTCACTTCCTGAATATCCTGTCTTTTTAAAACGCCCATAATTAACGACCATATGCTTTTTTAAGATAAAGACGAGCGATTACCTCGTAACCGCAGGCCGCATAAAGGCATGCTGTTCTATATGCCGCTATGTCTTTGATGAAAGTCATACGAAGCGCCTCACATCCAAAGAAGCGACTACCCGACCGTGAATTTTGATTTCTTTCTGTTCATCGGTGTTAAGGGTGAAAGTTTCGTAATGATGGTTATCAGAGATGATTTTTAATGAGCCATCAGCTAATGGCTCGATTCTCTTAATGAAAAGGCATGGGCGACCAAAAGCATCCATTGTGTAAACATAAATGCCAGAGGTAAGCGCACGTCCACCGCAATCAACGAAAGCCACAACCTCAAATGGTTCGATGGTCGGCTGCATGGAGTCACCTTCCATCCGGCAGCTTTGAACTCGGTTGCCAAAGTCATTAATGTTGTCAGATCCGAACAGCATTTGAGGCGTTTTAATCGGCTGATTAATTGCGACGGAATTTTGCATTTTCATTTCCTCAGGGTGAGTTTGGCCCCACCAAGAAAGGTGTTAATTAAATAATGTTAATTAATTTTAAATCTTGTCGGCTTGCTTGCAGATGGTTTCTTGCAAGTCGTCTAATTTTTCATAAACTATAGTTAGCGTACCAATAGCCGACAATTCCGGAGGCATACAATCCATAGCGTTGGATAAAGCCATTCTGCAATTGCCAATATCCGCAGACCATGAATTAAGTTGATTGGAAGTTATAATGCTTGTTGGCTCTGTAAATTCACCACACTGCTCGTTTCCTGAAATGAGCCACAGAACATCAGAATGAAGAATGTTAGCCAATTGGATTAACTGGTCAGCAAACGGAACAGTTTTTTCCGTTTCCCAGTTGTTAATGGTTTCGGTTGTTAAACCAAGATGATCAGCCAAAAAATCCTGAGAGAGTCGAAGCGAAGATCTTTGATTTAATATTCTTTTGCCGATGGTTTTGGCTACGGTGATTTGAGTATTCATTTCATTGGCTCCGTTGTTTGCCGATGAATGAACTTTAAGTCATGCAATAACTTATTGCAATAACAAAACTTATTTTTATTTTGCAATTTGGTTTAATGCATTGATTTTTTTGATTAAATTTTATTATTTTACTGCATGTATACAGCTATTGATAAAGAAAAAGCCGCTTTTCAGCGGCTTCAAAAGGTGTGATGTTGAAGGTTAGAGCCTATTGTAATTGATTGATTCGTGCATTATGGCTTTGCCCATCACGTAAAGGTCATCTTGGTTTTCTTCAGTGATATACCATTTCTCATATGCTGGGTTATCAGATAAGACTGCTAGCCTGTTTCCCTGCATCTGGAGTCGTTTTAGGTGAAATGTTTTACCAAAAACAAAGACATAAACACCATCCGTTAGAAAGTGTCGGACGGAAATGTCAACGAAGACACGATCACCGGAATTGAATGTGCTGGCCATGCTGTCGCCATTGACGGTCATTACTTTTACGACATCTTCACTACGATTTCCAAAGAGAGATTTTGCGTGTTCAGTAGTGAACTCAATAGCATGTAAAACCTCAACATATTCTGAAAGCATAAACGTGCCAGGCCCGGCACTCACCGAAAGGTCAAGAACTTCGACCCTGAATATGCCAGCGTTATCCTTTACTTCCCTGTCGGGCATAGTCTCTATCACATATCCCTGCCTGTGGGGTACATGATTTTTCCCGGTAGAAAGCCATTCAGGGCTTACACCCAGCGCATTCGCAATCTCAACCAACTTACGTGTTGTGTTGGTTTTGCCTGCAACAAGGCGCCAGATAGCTGGTTGCGAAACCCCAACTTTCATCGCTAATTCTGCCTGTGTAAGGCCAGCGTCAACCATCGCTTTTTGAAGACGATCTGAGAATGTGTTCATACCAATAAGCCTATACAAAAAGTTATTAAGTGGCAAATACGATAAGTTATTGCATAAAGTTATTCAAGGTTATACTCTTTCCTTGTGTTCAATAACTTTTGGTATTTTTATGATCAATCAACATGTCAAGAGAGCTATCGATATTCTCGGCGGACAAGCTGCATTAGCAAGGGCTTGCGGTGTTACTCAACCAGCTGTTTTTCGCTGGCTTAATGGTAGCCGGGTTAAGGCTGATCATGTCATGTCCATTGTTAAAGCTACTGGGGGCGAAGTTAAAGCCTACCAGATCCGCCCAGACCTTCCAGACACATTCCCTCATCCAGGCAATGAGGTGTGATATGTCGCACTCAATCACTACCGAAAACCAAATTAAGCAATTGGATATCGATTATCGCGATCCGCGCGGTGTGATTGTGCATGTCACCGGCTGGAATCGGGATAAACAGCAGGTGTATTTCACCAGGCAGAATTACCCGCATGAATGTATGCAGCCTGTCTGGAAGTTCCAACAATATTTTACGAAGGTCTCGGAGGCGCAAAATGCGTGATTACGGAAAGGTGTCTCCTCACTTCTGGATTGGCAGAACAGGCAAAGAGCTGCGTCAGGCTGGTCCAGAGTCTCAGCTTGTGGCGTTGTACCTGCTTACCAGTCCGCACGCCAATATGATCGGTCTTTATTACATGCCCCTTGCGTTCCTGTCTCATGAGACTGGATTAACCATGGAAGGGGCTAAGAAGGGGCTTAATAGCGCCATTAAAGCCGGGTTTTGTAAGTACGACGAGCATTCAGAGATGGTGTGGGTCATCGAAATGGCAACGCATCAAATCGGCGAGGCACTGAAACCCGGAGACAAGCGCTGTACTGGAGTACAGAACGAATACAACAAAGTATCGGATAACCTCTTTCTTTCAGAGTTTTACGAGAAATATTCGAAGCAGTTCAATATGACTTGTCCCCGTAGTAGTGAGCTCCAGATCCCGGATGTAAATGAAGGGGCTTTAAAGGGGCTTGCAAGCCAAGAGCAGGAACAGGAGCAGGAGAAAGAACAAGATCAAACTAATTTGTCCGATGCGAATCGGACCGATGGCGATAAACCTGACGAGTCGAAAGGTCAACCTGCACAGGGAAAACCTGATTCAGACTCCGAAGGTGCTGGAGTCCCGGATCCAATCGATGCCGCTTTCGAAAATATTTTTTGGGACGCAGGTTTGAGGAAGGATGCCAAGGTCAAGGCCCGGTCCGCCTTTAAAACCAAATACCGCGAATGGAAAAAAACAAACCGAGGTACTCCGGATAGCTTCGCCGTAATGCTTGCAGAAGATATCCGCCTCAGGGCAAAGGCGCAGCAAATGGGCTTCGACAAACTCCTTCCAGCCTCATACCTGAACGGTGAGCGCTGGAACGACGAAAAGCCAGAGGGAGCCCATCAAATTTCCGCAGGCACAAACGCCGTTGGTGGGACAGGAGCGTCCTGGTATGCCAAACCAAATGACGGTTCGGCTGAGGTGTTTATCAGTCAGGCCGCAATTGACCGCATGAAGCGCGGAGCTAACCGCCCATGAAAACCATTCTCAAGCGTGTGCTGGTTGCTGGTTATAACTGTGGCTTTCTGCGCGAGGGATTCGTGACGTGGTGCTTTATCAAATTTGATTTACGGAGTGTCTGATGACCCCTGCTGAACTTTCAGAAAAACTATGGGATAACGCCGAGCGCGTAGCTAAATTTCTCCTTCCGAAAGGACATCTTGAGGGGAAAGAGTGGTGTGCCGGCAATACTAACGGTGACTCAGGCAAAAGCCTCAAGGTCAATATCGGCGGTAAAAAGTCATGGGCTGACTTTGCCAGCGGTGACAGTGGTGACCTGCTGGATCTCTGGGTGCTGGTGCGTAACTGTCAGTTGCATGACGCCATGCGAGAAGCGAAAGAGTTTCTTGGTCTGAAAGACGACGACCACCACTTCGAAGCGAAGAAAAAAACGTTCTCTCGTCCGACAAAGAAGGGTGTTAAATCGGCCAGTAAATGCTACGACTACCTTGCTTCGCGTGGCATTACCCGTGAAACAGCCGATCGTTTTAAAGTGACAGACGCGGTGGTCTGGTACCACGACGAAAACCGTGAGGTGCCTGCCGTAGCATTCCCGTACATCCGGAACGGCGAACTGCTGCAGGTAAAACGTATTGGTACTGAACGGCCAAACGGCAAAAAGCTGATCATGGCTGAAGCTGATTGTGAACCATGTCTCTTTGGCTGGCAGGCGCTGGATAAAAACACCCGCCTGGTAGTGCTGTGCGAGGGTGAGATTGACTGCATGACCTTCACGCAGCTTGGCTATGATGCCCTGTCCGTCCCATTTGGTGGAGGCAAGGGAGCCAAACAGCAGTGGATTGAATATGAATACCACAATCTCGATCGCTTCCAGGAAATCTGGCTGTGCCTGGACAACGACGATGTAGGCCGTGAAGCGGCAAAAGAAATCGCCAGACGTCTTGGTGAGCATCGTTGCCGTATGGTTGAACTTCCGCACAAAGATATCAACGATTGTCTCATGAACGGCATGGACAGCGATTCCATTCTGGAATACATGGAGCGCGCTAAATTCTTCGATCCCGATGAGCTTTGCTCAGCAGGGGATTTGCTTCAGGAAACAATCGAGGCATTCGAACATCGGGATACTGGCCTGTTTACAAGCCCCTGGGCTTCGCTGAACAACAACTTTAAGTTCCGTGCCGGTGAGCTGACCCTGGTCAATGGCGTAAATGGGCATGGCAAAACAGAACTCGTTGGACATATCGCGATTGATGCGATGAGTCAGGGCGTCAGGACCTGTATTGCTTCACTGGAGCTTAAACCAGGCAAAATGCTTGCCCGACTCACGCGGCAAACGATCTGTACTTCCTCACCGAAGCGTGAAGAAATCATTATGACCAACGAATGGTTTTCTGACCGACTGTGGGTATTCAAACTAACGGGAACGGCCAAAGCAGACCGGCTTCTTGAGATTTTTGCTTATGCCCGGCGTCGCTATGGCATTGAGCTGTTCGTCATAGATAACCTCGCTAAATGTGGCTTAGACGAAGAAGACTACACAGGTCAAAAGGACTTCATCGATACGCTGTGCGACTTCAAGAACGAGCATAACTGTCACGTCCTGCTGGTTACCCACGCCAGAAAAACAAACGACTCCGCTCCAACCGGAAAGATGGACGTAAAAGGCACTGGCGCTTTAACCGACATGCCCGACAACGTTATGGCCGTCTGGCGTAACATCCCGCGCGAACTGGCGCAGCGCAAGGCTGAAAGAATGGGTTATGAGTGCCTTGATAAGGACGAGCAGACTGCTATCCAAATGCCCGCCTCAATGATTCGCCTGTTGAAACAACGTGAGGGGGAAGGCTGGATCGGAGACATAGGAGCCAATTTTGATTCCCGCTCGCACCAGTTTATCGAAGGTGATAAAGGGCCCTTCAACTACTTGGCCGGCAAACAGCAAAGCGAGCTTGATCTCGAGTGGGAAGCCACCAACGCAACGAGGTATTAAAAATGGATCGCCTAATTAGAGAAATGTCGTACCTCTTTACCAAGCAGCGTTTTTTGGAGCTTCAGGAAACGGCCAAAGACATCGCAATCGGTCATAGTGACTTTCTTGAGTGTTTCGGTCTTATCGCTGAGGCGATCGCTGAATTTGTTGAAGACACTCCTGATGATGATTGGCGAGAGCATGAAAAAATCCTCATGCACTACGTTGCGATGCGCGTTCTGACGCTGTGGGGTAACGGCGAGAAAGTTACTGATGTCCAGTGGGCGCACCCGGGCTGGTTTGGCACTGCTGAAAAAGGAGAAACCATTCAATGAAGTTGGAAGCATCACTCAAACATTTTAGTCCTCAGGGAATGCACATCAGCGACGACGTGAAGGGAACTTCTCCGGACCGCCTTACAGGAACAGATGTAATGGCGGCGATTGGCACCACCAGCAGCCGTGCGCGCTTCGGCCTGGCCGCTTTCTTCGGAAAGGCTGGTATCAGTAAAACGGATGAACAGCTCGCAGTTCAGGCGCTGGCGCGATATGCGATGGATGTCGCACCGAAGAATGTTCGCAAAGCAGCTGGTGGGCAGTTCGGATGGTGTATGCAGATGCTGGCACAATTTGCCTTTGCCGATTACTCCCGTTCGGCGGCTACCAGCGTGACGTGTCACAGCTGCAATGGGACCGGGTTTATCTCCACGAATGAGGATGTGATTAAACACCCTGGTATTTTCGACGCTGACGGTGCCGAAGTGGTGGCCCCGAAGATTAAAAATGAGCTGGTGAATAGGGTTTGCGGAACATGCGGAGGAAAGAAAGTGATCCTTGCCCGGTGCAGGTGTGGCGGTAAAGGCGAAGTGTTGGACCGCAAAGCGACTAAAGACCGCGGCGCACCGGTTTTCAAAACGTGTGAACGTTGCTCTGGTAATGGTTTCTCTGCTATCTCCTCGGCGACGGTACACCGTGCCATTCTGAAGCGCCTCCCTGACCTTCATCAGTCCTCATGGTCACGCAACTGGAAACCCTTCTATGAAATGCTGGTGGAGACTTTGCGCCAGGGGGAGCATCACGCTGCTGTAGAATTCGAGAAAGCAACGACTTATTAATATGATCGGAGCAAATGGCGACACTTTTTTGCACGATGGTATTGACTTTGCATAAAACTGTCCTGTATGCTTTCCATCGTGGGATATTACGCCTACACGACACCAAACCCGCCTCAGTGCGGGTTTTTTATTTTAAGGGCTGCCTCCGGGTGGCCTTTTTTGTTTCCCCTCGTTCTGAGAGGACTCATGGCGATGATGTATTGACCGCTAGAATGGATTAGTCGTAACTTATTATTGTGGTGAATCCTTTCTAAGCGAAAGGGCGTTCCAGTCAACTGCTATCTGCAGGTATGCGCGCGGCTTTGCTGACTGGGGTAGAGTCACCGGGAGGCACCCGGCACCATGATAACAACAATAAAAGCACCAAATTCCTTGAGAGCCTGCCCTAAAAAGCAGGTTTTTTTTATGTTTTTGTTAACTGCTGCTACGCTTTGAGTTGTGGGTCTAAGATAACTGACTGATGGTTCTCCTGAACCATAGTGAATCAGCCCGATACTGCATCACTCTGGTCAGTTAGCAATACTCACGACTACCTACCTTACTTACAATAGTCACTCATTAGCCCGCCTTCAAAAGCGGGCTTTTTTTATCTCCCCTCAAATTTTCTGAGAGGATTCACAGCAATAAGAGGGGGCTAAATGTCCGATCCTGTTTCTGGCACTACGGTAGCGGCTGGTGGTCTGCTGGTTTCAGTCCTGTACGGTGTCTTTACTCATACTGATTTCGGAGTGGTGTTTGGAGCGTTTGGTGGCGCGGTGTTTTACGTTGCGACAGCTGCAAACCTTACGCGTGCGCGCCTGGCTGCATACTTCCTGACCTCATTCATTGTTGGAGTGCTTGGTGCCGGGTTTGTTGGATCATGGCTAAATGCTGCATCGAGTTATGAAAAACCACTGGATGCACTTGGTGCAGTGATTCTGTCTGCGCTGTGTATAAAAATCCTAACTTTTCTTAATAACCAGGACCTGAACACCCTGTTCGGTTTTTTCTCACGGTTACGCGGAGGAGGGGGAAATGGTAATTGACCCGTCAGCTGTCTTAAACGCGTTTATCTGCTCGGTGATCGTCGTCGTTCTGATGTTCTACCAGCGCCATGGTGCCCGGCACCGTCCTTTCATCTCAATCCTGGCGTATATAACCATCCTGGTTTACGCAGTAATCCCGTGGCAATTCATCTTCGGCCTCTATCGTGACTCCAGTTGGCTGGTGGTGGTGGCAAACCTCCTGATATGCGCAGCTGTTATGAAGGTCCGGGGAAATCTGGCGCGTCTGGTTGATCTTCTGAGGCACTAATGAACCAATCACAATTTCAAAAGGCGGCTGGCATTAGCGCCGGGCTCGCTTCGCGCTGGTTTTCGCATATCGATGCTGCAGTGAAGGAATTCGGCATAACCGCGCCGCTCGATCAGTCCATGTTTATCGCGCAGATGGGCCATGAGTCCGGCGGTTTCACCCGGCTGGTGGAAAACCTGAACTATGCGGCAGAAAACCTGGTACCTACGTTCGGCAAGCATCGCATTACTGCACAGCAGGCCGCCGCGCTCGGCAGAACGGCAACGCAACCGGCAAATCAGAAAGCGATAGCTAATCTGGTTTACGGCGGTGAGTGGGGCAAAAAGAACCTGGGCAACCAGGTTGCTGGTGATGGCTGGAAATATCGCGGTCGCGGCCTGAAGCAAATCACCGGGCTCAGCAATTACCGCAACTGTGGCCACGCGCTGAAGTTGGACCTTGTAACCCAGCCTGAATTGCTGGAACAGGATGAATATGCTGCGCGATCCGCTGCATGGTTCTATGTCTCTCACGGCTGCCTGCTCCATTCCGGCGACGTGGAGCGCGTCACGCTGCTTATCAATGGCGGCCGTAACGGGCTGGATAAGCGCCGCGCGCTGTTTAACCTGGCGAAATCTGTGCTGGTGTGAGGTCACTATGGGGTTTGAAACTTTAATTGGTATTGCTGCAGCAGTAATTGCCGCCATCGCTGGCGCTTTCGGCCTGGGCCATATTCGCGGTTCAAGCAAAGCAGAAGCAAAAGCAGATCAGCAGCGCACCGAAGATAACGCAGCTGCAACGGTCGCAGCAGCAGATCGCCGTGTAGAGACAACGAAAGAGGCCAACAATGTACAGCAGACTGTTAACCATATGCCTGGCGACGATGTTGATCGCGAGCTGCGGGACAACTGGACCCGTAAGGGTTGAGGTGGTGGACACGGCTTGTGACTGGGTTAAACCTATCTACGGAACGGATCACGACTGGGATGTTCTGGACCGCCAGACGAAGAAAGACATCCTGACGCATAACAAAGCGTGGCAGGCGAACTGCCAGCAACCAAAAGAAGTGAGGCCCAAGTGATCGCAACCATCGGAACAATTCTTGTTTGGGCTCTAATCATTGTTGCGGCAGCCGCTGGGCTGTTTTTCGCATTCATCGGATTTATGTTTTTTATCAGCTGGCCAAGGTGACACTAAGTGTTAGCCATTACAAAGCTCACCTGCTGGTGGGCTTGATAATGGTTATCCCCTCCAGCGGATAAGAAAACACTTATCCCCTACAAGGTATAAAACGGCCTCGCACCCGCGGGGTTTTTTAATGCGCATCGCACGCGCACATCAAAGAAAGTCTTTCAGCTGTGAGCCTGGGCAAACCGTTAACTTTCGGCGGCTTTGCCGTGCGACAGGCTCACGTCTAAAAGGAAATAAATCATGAGTGAGAAAATCATTACGTTATCCGGCGCTGCGACGGATGTTCTGTATTCGCTGTTCTTTCGTGGTGCATTGCAATGCGCTGAGCTGCCATCTAAATCTGGTGCTGCTGAGCTTCGCGAACTGGGGTTCGCGGTAACCCGATATACAGCGACGGAATATCTGAAGGAAAGTTATTTCACCTTCCTGACCGCTGAAGGGCAGGAGTTTGCTATTAAGCACCTGGCAGATACACGTTTCGGTGTTCCTGCTGGTGGTTACATTGGTAGCTCTGTAAATATTCAGTTTGGCCGTATTGAGACTGATCCTCGAAAAGGCTATGCCATCAATGTTGGCATCGGCCCAGAAATTAAGACCAGTGTGAAGTTATCCCCTGAAATGGAAAAAGCGATTTCTGATGCTGTGTCAGCTGAACTGAAAAAGAATCTTAAGCCCGGTGGCACAATCTGGGATTGCTTACGGCGTGGAATCTGACGGGAGGCTTTATGCAGGTCACTATTGATGGTGTCCCCTACGCTCCCGCCAGCGTCGTTTCATCACGGATCGGCATTGCCATTTCGACGCATCAGCGCGCAGACGTTTTAAAACGAGCACTCGAACAGCACATGAAGCACCTGCCAGCTGGTGCGCTGGTGGTGGTAGTCGATGATGGTTCAAAACCTGCAGCGGTAGTTCCCCACGGCGTGCAGCTGCTTCGCCATGAAACATCACTCGGCATTGTTGCTTCGAAGAACGCCAGCCTGTCAGCCCTGATGGATGCCGGGTGCGAACATCTTTTTTTATGGGATGATGACGCCTGGCCCATCGCAGACAACTGGCACCTCCCTTACATCGAATCACCTGAGCCGCACCTGGCTTACCAGTTTCTTGATTTGGCCGGGCGCAATAAGCTGAACGACATGGCGGAACTGTACCGTGATGATAAGCATGTTGCTTACACCGGGCAGCGCGGAGTGATGCTTTATTACCACCGCAGCACCATCGAGAAGGTAGGCGGATTCGATCCGGTATACGGTCGCGGCATGTACGAACACAGCGACCTTGCCCTGCGCATCCATAACGCTGGCCTGACGACGTGGTCTTACGCTGATGTTGTCGGTTCAGAAAAGCTGATTCATTCTCTCGATGAGCATGAGGCCGTGGAGCGTTCGGTACCGAAGCCAGACCGTCAGGCGCTGGTGGAACGTAACGTTAAAATCCACAACGAACGGCGTGATACCGGGTATACCGGTTATGTTGAATACCGGCAGCAGCGCGACGTGGTAATCACAACGCTGCTTACCAGTCAGCCTGACCCGCAGCGCGGCACGAAAATGGCGGCCTCGCCTGACCTGCTGAGCAAATGGGCGGCCTCGCTTCGCCAGTGTGGGCGTATAGCGCTGGTGGATGAATTACTGACGGCCCCGGCCGATGTTGAGCTGTATCTCGTACCTGACGTGAAGATGAATGTCTACTTCCGTCGCTGGCTGCACATCTGGCAGCACATGCGAGAACATCCTGAATACCGGTTCGTCTGGTGTACCGATGGTACCGATGTCGAAATGCTGCGCGCGCCATGGGATGAAATGCAGCCCGGAAATGTTTACGTCGGTTCTGAACCAAAGACCTACGCCGACACCTGGGCAAAGCAGAATCATCCGGAGCGTATCTATCAGGATTTCATTGAAGAGCACCGGAACCATGTGATGCTTAACGCTGGCCTTCTGGGTGGCACCCGTGCTGATGTCATGGCATTCGCTCACGGCATCATCCGCCTTTACTACCGGATAGAGAGCTACCGTTTCTGGAAGAAAGAACAGGCTGGTGCAGCGGTGGGGGATATGATCGCTTTTGGCATTGTTGCTAAATCGTTTGGCGATCGCATTGTCACCGGCCCGCGCATCCACACTATTTTTAAGTCCGATGGTGTCGGTAAAGAGTTCGCTTTCTGGCGCCATAAATAGTTTGAAAAATAAATCAAGGTCGCTTCGGCGGCCTTTTTTATTGGTTGCGAGATATGCACATGGCTAAAAAATGTTACGTGAATGACTGCGATAATCGTTCTGAAAAAAGAGGGATGTGCGGAAAGCACTATTTCAGGTGGCGGAAATACGGTGATCCATTGGTTGTGCGGAACACAGTTTATAGCTCGCCACAGGAAGCAATTAAGGCCAGGACAAAGGTTGAAGGCGAATGCCAGGTATGGACCGGAGCAAAGTTAAAAACAGGTTACGGAAGCATTCGGACTGGCGGTAAGGCATTACGTGTGCATCGCTTTGTTTGGGAATCCGTAAGCGGTCCTGTTCCTGATGGTATGGATGTCGATCATATTTGTCGCAACAGGCTCTGCTGCAATATCAATCACCTCAGGTTGGCCAGCAGAAGCGAGAACAATCAGAACCTCGGCGGCGCTAAGAAAAATAGTAAAACTGGAGTACTCGGGGTTACTTATCTGAATCGCGGCAACAGGCGCTGGCTCGCGCAAGTTAAGCTCAATGGCAAGTTTGTTCTAAGGAAAACATTCATGTCACTTGAAGAAGCCAGGGACGCAGCTATTGCCGCCAGACTAGAGCATTTCACACACAATGAGGCTGACAGATGTTGATCGCTATCGTGGCTCACCATTCCCGCCGCACCATGGCTGAAGAGTTAGCGAGTAAGCTTGAGGCTGACATTGTCTTCAGGGATGAGCATAGTGTTGGTGCAAATTCAAACCACCTTCGCGCTCTTCGTTGGGCTGCTGAGCAATCAGACAGGGTGATTATCATCGAAGAGGATGCATTCCCCGTTGATGGTTTTCGTTATAAGGCTCAGGACTTGCTGACCCGCTTTCCTGACGACATGCTGAGCTTTTATCTCGGTACCGGGCGGCCTCCACAGTATCAAATGCAGATTGCTGAGCGGCTAATCGTGGCTGATAAGACACGCGCTGATTACATCACGCTGTCGAGACTCATTCATGGCGTTTGCTATAGCGTCCCGCCTGAGCATGTGCATCGCGTGCTATCCCGTTGGGATAACAGCAAGCCCGCCGATTACGCTGTGGGTGATGCATGGGGTGGCTCAGTGATCTATCCGTGCTACTCGCTGGTGGATCATGCAGATGGTGAACCGGTTGAACGTCATCCTGACTCAGCACCACGAACAGAACGCCGCCGGGCGTGGAGGTTAGCCTGATGCCTGCGTTAATACCGAGAGCATGCCGCAAGCGTGGCTGCCCTGGTACAACCACCGATCGCTCAGGCTATTGCATCAAGCATCTTAACGAAGGCTGGCAGCAGCATCAGCGAGGACAGAGCAGGCATCAGCGCGGTTATGGCAGTAAGTGGGACAGGCTGCGCCCAATCGTTCTCGACAGAGATAAACACCTCTGTCAGGAATGCCTGCGGAATGGAAGGTATACACCCGCTGAGACGGTGGACCACATCAAGCCGAAAGCTCAAGGCGGTACTGACGATCTCTCTAATCTGGAATCAATTTGCCGCGGCTGCCATAAAGCTAAGACAGCACGCGAACGCCTGAACAGAAATTAAGTAACGAGGTGAAGATGACTGAATCGAAACATGGTTCAGGGCTTCCGCACGCCCATGCTGCCTGCATTGTGGATGGATGCGAATTATCGGTACGATCCCGTAACAGCCACTACTGTGAAAAGCATTACATGCGCGTCCGGCGTCATGGAACGACAGAGAAGCTCAGCACAAGAAAGGATGGCAAGCTGGAGCACACTGGCGGATATCTGCTGGTGTATGCGCCCGATCATCCTTTGGCATGTGGGAGTCCTCGTGTTTACGAGCACCGGAAAGTCTATTACGACAAACATGGGGCTGGACCGTTCCGTTGTCACTGGTGTGCAAAAACCGTTGGCTGGGACACCCTTCACATCGACCACCTCGATGACTGTAAGACCAATAACGAGCCTGACAATCTTGTGCCAAGTTGCCCTGTGTGCAATCAGAAGCGAGGCGTAGACAAGATGAGAAAGACAATGCGAGAGAACTCCGATCGCAGATATACCGCTCACGGCAAGAAGATGTGTCTTAACGAATGGGCGGATTACCTGGGTATTTCGAGAAACTCCATTGAGTATCGACTGAAGGCAGGCTGGGACATCAGTAAGGTGTTCAGCCCTCGCATTGGTAACAGTGGTCCCCCGAGCCGGAAACTGGCGAAAATCGTGCATGAGTCGGTTAAATGATATCTGCTCTCATTTGCGCGGTCTGGGGGAGGGCGGGTAAAAACCTCAGGGGAATCAGCCTAAAGGACCGCCGCCTAACCTCTTTTCACATCGCCGCAGGTTAGAAAACTTTTTTATGGGGTCCCCCACTCGATGATTAATAGGAGTTTTCGATTATGTCTGGACCACCAAAAACCCCGACCCATCTACGTTTGGTGAGGGGTAACCCATCAAAACGCCCGATTAATGAAAACGAACCAAAGCCAGCTGCAGGGGTACCCCCAACGCCGAAGCATTTCGACAAGCAGGGGAAATACTGGTTTAAGCGGATGGCCGACGAGCTCGATGCTATCGGTGTGATGTCCCAACTGGACGCCAGAGCCCTTGAGTTGCTGGTTGAGGCATATACCGAATACCGGCACCACTGCGACACGCTTGAAATTGAGGGGTACACCTACCGGACCGAAACGCAGAGCGGGGATGTGATGATCAAGGCTCACCCGGCAGCCGTCATGAAAGCTGATGCTTGGAAACGTCTGCGCGCAATGCTCGGTGAGTTCGGCATGACGCCAGCCAGCCGCTCTAAAGTGAATGCAAAAGGTCCTGATGCGGTTGATCCGCTGGCCGAGTTTATGAAAGCGAGGGATTAATGGCTAAGGTTGCAGAAGGCATCCGCTACGCCGAGAGGGTGGTGGCGGGGGAAATTATTGCCTGTGAGTATGTGCGCCTTGCCTGTCAGCGTTTTCTTGACGATCTGGCACACGGCGAAGAGCGCGGTATTTTCTTCAGTGAGCCACGCGCGCAGCACATTCTGAATTTCTATAATTTTGTTCCTCACGTAAAAGGCGCCCTGGCAGGCCAGCCTATTGAGCTGATGGACTGGCATGTTTTCATCCTGATTAATATTTTTGGTTTTGTTATCCCGCTGGTTAACGAAGAGACGGGGGAAACCGTTCTGCGTAACGACGGCAGCGGTCGGCCGGTGATGGTTCGGCGTTTCCGTACAGCAGATGTTGAGGTGGCCCGTAAAAATGCCAAATCAACACTTTGCTCCGGCGTTGGGCTCTATATGGCTGGCGCTGACGGCGAGGGTGGTGCGGAGGTTTATTCCGCTGCAACCACCCGTGACCAGGCGCGAATTGTTTTTGAAGACGCGAAAAATATGGTCAAGAAGGCGAAAGCCACTCTTGGGCGGATCTTCGAATTCAACAAGCTCGCTATCTACCAGGAGCAAACGGCCTCCAAATTCGAGCCTTTATCATCAGATGCGAACAACCTCGACGGCCTGAACATCCACTGTGCCATCGTCGACGAGCTGCATGCTCATAAAACCCGTGACGTCTGGGACGTTCTGGAGACGGCCACAGGCGCTCGCCTGCAATCGCTGCTTTTCGGTATCACCACCGCCGGCTTCAACAAAGAAGGTATCTGTTACGAATTGCGTGATTACGCCATCAAGGTTCTGCGCGGGCTGGTAAAAGACGATACGTTTTTTGCCATCATCTACACCTTAGATGAAGGTGACGATCCATTTGATGAAAAAGTCTGGCAGAAGGCGAATCCGGGGCTGGGTATCTGTAAGCGCTGGGATGATCTGCGCCGCCTGGCTAAAAAGGCGAAAGAGCAGGTTTCGGCCAGGATTAACTTTTTCACCAAACACATGAACATCTGGGTTACCGCTGAGTCTGCCTGGATGGACATGATGAAATGGGAAAAATGCGAGTTTATCGCCCCGCTGCACGAGCTTAAAACCTATCCCTCCTGGGTGGGCGTTGACCTGTCAAACAAAATTGATATCTGTGCGGCCGCTAAAGTCTGGCGCGCACCGGATGGACATGTTCATGCGGATTTTAAATTCTGGCTACCGGAAGGACGCCTTGAGAAATGTTCACGCCAGATGGCAGAGCTTTATCGTAAATGGGCCGAGATGGACAAGCTGATCCTTACAGATGGGGATGTAATCGACCATGCTCAGATTAAGGAAGAGCTACAGGCGTGGGTTGCTGGCGAGAGCCTGAAAGAAATTGGCTTCGATCCGTGGAGTGCGACGCAGTTCAGCCTTGCGCTGGCAGAAGAAGGATTGCCGCTGGTGGAAGTACCGCAGACGGTTCGCAATTTCTCTGAGGCCATGAAAGAGGTCGAGGCGCTGGTATACGGTGGTCGTTTCCATCACAGCGATCACCCGGTAATGAACTGGATGATGTCTAACGTAACCGTCAAACCCGACAGGAACGAAAACATTTTCCCGAACAAGTCCACACCAGAGGCCAAGATTGACGGCCCGGCGGCATTGTTCACAGCAATGAGCCGCGTTCTGGTTAACGGTGGCAACGACCAGCAGGATCTCTCCGGATTCTTCAATAATCCCATCATGGTAGGTTTCTGATGAAAAAAAACAAACAGCCAGGCAGGGTTAAAAGTGCTCTGCTTAACTGGCTTGGTGTGCCTATCAGCCTGACTACCGGCACGTTCTGGGAGGAATGGTTTGGTACCAGCAGCAGCGGAAAGGTGGTAACGGCCGATAAAGCCATCCAGCTATCGGCTGTGTGGGCATGCGTAAGACTGTTAAGCGAGTCTATTTCAACCCTTCCGCTGAAAATATACGTTCGACAGCCTGACGGTTCGCGTAAAGCGGCAACCGATCATCCGGCCTATTCGATACTGTGCCGCCGCCCCAATTCAGAAATGACACCATCACGCTTTATGTTGATGGTGGTCGCCAGTATTTGCCTGCGCGGGAACGCCTTCATTGAGAAGAAATTCATCGCAAACCGCCTGGTTTCGCTGGTGCCTTTACTGCCGCAGAACATGGTGGTTAAACGTCTCGTGACCGGGGCGCTGGAATACAAATACACTGAAAACGGTAACGAGCGCGTCATTCCCGTCAAAAACATCATGCACATTCGCGGGTTCGGTCTGGATGGCGTTTGCGGCATGATGCCGATGAAGACTGGCCGGGATGTGATCGGTTCTGCAATGGCGGTAGAAGAGTCTGCGGCAAAAATATTCGAGCAAGGATTACAAAGTTCTGGCTTCCTGACAGCGGAACAAGCATTAAGCGATGAGCAGAGGGAAAGGCTCCGGGAGTACATGGCAAAGTTCACCGGCTCAAAGAATGCCGGAAAAATAATGGTGCTGGAGGGAGGGCTGAAGTACCAGGGCGTTACCATGAATCCCGAAGACGCCCAGATGCTGGAAAGCCGATCTTTCAGTATTGAGGAAATCTGCCGCTGGTTTCGCGTGCCTCCTTTCATGGTTGGCCACACCACGAAACAAAGCAGCTGGGCATCCAGCCTTGAGGGCATGAACCTGCAGTTCCTGACTCATACTCTTCGACCGCTGCTGGTGAATATTGAGCAAGAAATCGGGCGGTGTTTACTCGACAGCGATGACGAAGTGTTTGCAGAGTTCTCCGTTGAAGGACTGCTGCGCGCTGACAGCGCAGGTCGCGCAGCATACTATACCAGCGCGCTTCAGAATGGCTGGATGTCTCGAAATGACGTTCGTCGTCTTGAGAACATGCCGCCAATTGAAGGGGGCGATATTTACACCGTTCAGCTCAACCTGACGCAACTGAAAAATCTCGAAAGCAGCAACCCTGCTGTTCAGGCACTGGCCCTGCGAGAGCTGCATAACCACGTATTCCCCGATATTTCCTTTGAACAATCTCCGCTGAAACAGGCCGCTTAGGAGCACTTTCCTGATGAGCAAAAAACAACTTCCGGTAGCACCGGCGGGTCGCCCCTGCGCGCGCGTTACCTGTGAAACATTACCGTCCGCACTGGACCGCTGGGACGGCGGGATCAAAGCGGCGTCCACCGACGATAACAGCATTTCTGTTTTCGATGTTATCGGGCAGGACTACTGGGGCGAAGGGGTAACAGCTAAACGTATTGCCGGTGCGCTTCGGGCTATGAATGGCGCCGACGTCACGGTCAATATTAACTCCCCTGGCGGTGACATGTTCGAAGGCCTGGCAATCTACAACCTTCTGCGTGAATACGAAGGCCGTGTGACGGTGAAGGTGCTCGGTATTGCCGCCAGCGCCGCCTCGGTCATTGCGATGGCCGGGGATGATATTCAGATCGGTCGTGGTGCCTTCCTGATGATCCACAACTGCTGGGTCTACGCGATGGGTAACCGCCATGATTTTGCTGAACTGGCACAGTCACTGGAACCCTTCGATACCGCTATGGCTGATATCTACGCGGCGCGCTCCGGCCTTGATATGGCCGCCGTGCAGAAGCTGATGGACGTGGAAAGCTATATCGGTGGCAGTGATGCTGTGGCGAAGGGACTGGCAGACAGCCTGCTTTCTGCTGATGCGGTCAGCGACGGCGACGAATCGCCTGCTGCTGCGCTTCGCAAACTTGATGCATTGCTGGCCAAGACCAACACCCCGCGCTCTGAGCGCAGAAAACTCATTAAAGCCTTATCCGGTGGCATGCCTGGCGCTGTCACCACCAACGACGGTACGCCGGGCGCTGCCGAAGACATCAAACCTGAAACCATCAATTCACTTGAAAGCGCCCTGGCGGCGTTAGTCAAATAAGGACCCTTTATGTCTGAAGTAAACGATATTCTGAAAAAAGTCACTGCCAGCATTGAAGAAGCAACCGGCAAGTTCAACGCGAAAGCAGAAGACGCACTCAAAGAGGCGCAGAAGTCAGGCAGGCTGTCAGAAGAAACAAAAGCTGCCGTTGATAAAATGGCTTCTGAGTTCAATGCGCTGCGTGAAGCTGAAAAAACCCTGAAGGCCGCAATGGGCGAACTGGAGCAACATGTTGCCCAGATGCCGCTGGCAAACGCGAAGCATGTTGTGGAGTCAATCGGCCAGCAGGTGATCTCTGCTGAGGCGCTGAAAACCTTTGCTGCCAGTGTTGAAGGTGGCAAACGTATCAGCATCCCGGTGAAGGCTGCCCTGACTTCGGTGGATGTGCCTGATGGTGTTGTGGAGCCACAACGCCTGCCGGGTATTGATACGGCACCGAAACAGCGCCTGTTTATCCGCGATCTGATTGCGCCTGGTCGCACTTCCTCCTCTGCTATCTTCTGGGTGCAGCAGACGGGCTTTACCAATAACGCGAAAGTGGTTCCTGAAAACACGCAGAAACCATACAGCGAAATTGAGTTCACGCCGAAAATCACTGGCGTCAGTACTATCGCCCACCTGTTCAAAGCCTCAAAGCAGATCCTGGATGACTTCGCACAGTTGCAGTCCACCGTTGATGCCGAAATGCGGTACGGGCTGAAGTATGCAGAAGAGCAGGAAATTCTCTTTGGTGATGGTACCGGCGTTCATCTGCATGGCATCGTTCCTCAGGCGTCGGCGTTTAATCCAGCGTTCACTGTCGAACAACAGAGCGGGATTGATGATCTGCGTCTGGCAATGTTGCAGGCGCAGCTGGCGCGCTTCCCGGCATCCGGTCATGTTCTTCACTTCATTGACTGGGCGCGGATCGAGCTGACAAAAGACAGCCTGGGCCGTTACATCCTGGCTAACCCGGCGGCACTGACTGGCCCGACTCTGTGGGGTCTGCCGGTTGTTGCAACGGAAGCGGCAGCCTTCCAGGGTAAATTCCTGACCGGTGCATTCAACGCTGGCGCGCAAATCTTCGACCGCGAAGATGCGAACGTGGTGATCTCCACGGAGAACGCCGACGACTTCGAGAAAAACATGATCACCATCCGTTGCGAGGAACGTCTGGCGCTGGCCGTCAAACGCCCTGAGGCATTTGTATACGGTGCATTCCGCACTGGCGCTGGTAGCTGATGAAATAGCGGCCTTCGGGCCGCTTTTACAGGTGGGAAAATGAAACTGATTGCACTTAAACCGATTTATTTCGGCGGTACCGTCGTTACTGATGGGCTTCCGCTGGAAACTCTGGAACAGCACGGTCGCGAGCTCATCAAAAAAGGCTATGCGATGCTCGATGAATCAGAAAATCCTGCAGAGCAGGAACAGCCGGAAGTGAAAGCGGACAAGAAGGCGAAAAAATAATGGTCGATCTTGATGTGGTGAAACAGCACTGCCGCATTGATAGCGACTTTACCGGTGATGACGCCCTGCTGACTTTATACACCGGTGCGGCTGCGCGTTACGTCCAGACATGGACAAGGCGAACGCTCTATGAAAACCAGAGCTCCCCTGGCTACGCAGATGATCCGGACCCGATTCTACTGAATGATGATGTTAAAGCGGCCATGTTATTGCTGATAGGTCACTGGTATGCCAACAGAGAATCAGTTTCCGTCGGTCAGACTGTTGCAGAGGTCCCGTTTGCAGTTGAAGCCTTGCTGCAGCCATACCGAATTTACGGGGTATAGGAGGACTTTATGCAGGCCGGAAGACTGAGAGACAGGTTGGTGGTTCAGAACCTCACAACATCCAGAGATCCTTCTGGCCAGCCTGTTGAAGCATGGCATGACGGCGCAGAAACCTGGGCAGAAGTAAAGGGCATTAGTGGCCGCGAGCTGGTAGCCGCTGGTGCTGAAACCGCAGTCGCCACTATCAGGGTATGGACACGATTTCGTAGCGATATAACTGCTGCGTCCAGACTCAGGGTTATGACTGGCCCGTTCAAGGGGGCCATTTTGAATATTATTGGTCCGCCTATCCCTGATTCTCGTGGTGTTCAGCTCGAAATTCTTTGCAAACAGGGGACCGAAAAATGATTGAGACGAGCCTCGATTTTTCCGGATTAAATGA
Source organism: Enterobacter sp. 940_PEND (assembly GCF_001059415.1). Taxonomy (NCBI): domain Bacteria; kingdom Pseudomonadati; phylum Pseudomonadota; class Gammaproteobacteria; order Enterobacterales; family Enterobacteriaceae; genus Enterobacter; species Enterobacter sp. 940_PEND. Next base: position 52,341 of record NZ_JUMS01000123.1, on the reverse strand, counting down.
CATCGCAAAGGATCTGGAGGCGCTTAGCCGTGCCGAAAACAACAAGGTTATGCGTGATGCCACGCGCGCCGGTGCCGAAGTGCTTAAGGAAGAAGTGATCGCCCGCGCTCCGGTGCGTACCGGGAAACTGAAAAAAAACGTGGTGGTGGTGACCCAAAAAAGCCGTCGCCGCGGGGAAATTTCTTCCGGCGTCCATATTCGTGGTGTTAACCCGCGCACCGGGAACAGCGATAACACGATGAAGGCGAATAACCCGAGAAACGCCTTTTACTGGCGCTTTGTGGAGCTTGGCACTGCGAACATGCCTGCGCATCCTTTTGTGCGACCCGCTTACGATACGCGCGAGGAAGAGGCCGCCAGCGTCGCCATTGCCAGGATGAATCAGGCTATTGATGAGGTACTGAGCAAGTGAATGAAGATAATATCTACGCCTTGCTTTCTACCCTGGCAGATGGACGGGTATACCCCTATGTTGCGCCATTAGGTAGTGACGGGAAACCGTCTGTCTCTCCACCCTGGATTATCTTTTCCATCGTCGATGATGTTTCCGCTGACGTGCTGTGTGGCCAGGCAGAGAGCAGGGTTTCCATTCAGGTAGATGTGTATTCCACTACGATCACTGAATCACGCACCCTGAGAGATTTGGTGCTCTCTTCGCTTGAGCCGTTAACCCCTACAGAGGTGGTAAAAATCCCCGGGTACGAGCCAGATTATCGGCTCTACCGTGCCACCCTGGATTTTAAAGTTACCCCCTGACAATTAATTCACCCAACGAACCCGCCTGATGGCGGGTTTTCTTTTTCCAGGAGACAGCTATGTCTGCACTTTATGAAAAATCGCAGCTGACGAAGATCCTTATTTCCTCTGCGCCAGCCACCAAAGAAACGATGGACTCTGCAACCTTCCTCGATCTGAGTTGCACCATCAAAGAAATTCAGTTCACCGGTGGTCAGAAGCAGGATATCGACGTAACAACGCTTTGCTCTACCGAGCAGGAGAATATCAACGGTCTGCCTTCTCCGTCAGAAATCTCTCTGTCCGGTAACTTTTACAAGAACCCGGCGCAGGACGCCTTGCGCGATGCGTATGACAACGATACGACCTACGCTTTCCAGGTCATTTTCCCGTCGGGCAAAGGCTTTAAGTTCCTGGCTGAAATCCGCCAGCACACATGGTCTTCCGGTACCAACGGCGTAGTGGCGGCAACGTTCTCCCTGCGCCTGAAGGGTAAGCCTGAAAACATCGAATCTGGTTCATGAGGGGTTGCATGAAAAATATTAAAAACCTCGCCCTGGCTAAGATGTCGGGCTTTCGTCATAAGTCGGTCGCCGTTCCTGAGTGGGAAGGCGTCAAAGTGGTTCTCCGTGAGCCGTCAGGTGAAGCCTGGCTGCGCTGGCAGGAAGTGGTGAAAGCGGGAGCCGACGATGAAAATGTGTCGGTATCGGAAAAGGCGCACCGTAATCTTTGCGCTGACGTGGTGCTCTTCATTGACGTCCTGTGCGATACCGATAAGCAACCGGTATTCAGCGTTGACGAAGAAGAGCAGGTGCGTGAAATTTACGGACCCGTACACTCACGCCTGCTCAAACAGGCGCTTGACCTGATTAACAACGCGGACGAAGCGCGGGAAAAGTCTCAACCCCCGGCGTAAAGTTTCTGATGTCGCTTGCGCTCCGGATGGGGCGCACGCTATCAGAACTTCGGCAGAACATGACGGCAAGCGAGCTTCTGATGTGGATTGAGTTCGACAGGCAAAGTCCGGTTGGCGATATTCGCGGTGACATTCAGGCCGCCCAGATTGTCTCTGCCCTGTACGGCGCACATGGGGTAAAAGTGCCACTGGACGATGCGATCCTGCGCTGGGGGGGTGACGAGCAATCAGCACCAAAAGACCCGTTTGCTGGGCTTGAGGCTGCGTTAATGGCTGCATCAAATTAGGGCGGTAAACCGCCCGTAACTTAGTTTATTTGCGATAATATAAAAACTATAAAGCCTATAAGAACTATAGCCCCTATAACTTTACCTATGTTCTCTGCCACATTTTCTGTCTGCTGCGCCTGCGCATTCAATTCTGAAGTTTCATCTAAGATTGTATCAGTAATAGCGTTAAATTCTTCGGAAAGAGTATTGTAAATACAAACTTGAGCCTCTTCCGGCTCATTTTCAAAAAAATCGTTAATGACATCATTGCTCTCAAGTGTGGCTATATGAATATTCTCACCTAAAGAGGATATATAATCAAAATAATCACACTGAGTTTTTGCTAACCCTCTTATTTTTAAGCGGTTAGGTTTATAGGAAAGCGTTCCATCTTCCTTTTCCCTAACTTCGTAGTAGTCATCCGGGTTGCCGGGAACTTCAAAGTTCAAGCTCAACATATATGTCTCCATGTGCAAAAAAAAGCTAAGCCTCTGAGGTGTTAGTCCGAGTGGCTATTCTATTTTCATTATTAAGGTACAAGAGATGGCGGCTCTACGCGAACTAATAATTAAAATCTCCGCGAACTCTCAGTCTTTCCAGAGTGAGATTGCTCGCGCCTCACGAATGGGTGCGGACTATTACCGTACCATGCAAAATGGTGGTCGTCAGGCCGCCGCGGCTGCCAGAGAGAGCGAAAGGGCATTATCTGATCTGACCGCTGGATTTGCATCAGCAGGGAAAGCCGCCGCGGCTGCTAGCGCAGCGTTTGCTACCGGGAAAATTGTTCAGATTGCTGATGAGTGGAACTCCGTAAATGCACGACTCAAGCAGGCATCATCTTCTGCTGACGATTTTGCTGCTTCTCAGCGTCAGTTAATGGAGATAAGCCAAAGGACCGGCACCGCGTTTTTAGATAACGCAAACCTTTTTTCCCGCGCAGCTGCTTCAATGCGTGAATACGGGTATAGCTCTGATGAAGTTCTGAAAATTACCGAGGCTGTTTCTACCGGCCTCAAACTTTCTGGGGCTAACACCCAGGAAGCGAGTTCTGTTATCACTCAATTCAGCCAGGCTCTGGCACAGGGCGTTCTTCGTGGTGAGGAGTTTAACGCTGTTAACGAATCCGGTGATCGCGTTATTCGCGCACTTGCCGCCGGAATGGGCGTGGCCCGCAAAGACCTTAAGAGCATGGCTGACCAGGGGCAACTTACGATTGATAAGGTTGTTCCAGCATTGGTAGGCCAGTTAGATAATTTGCAAGATGAGTTCAAAAGCTTACCACAAACGGTTTCTGGTTCCTTGCAGAAGGTTACTAACTCATTCATGCAATGGGTTGGCGGTATTGATCAGGCTACCGGCGCAACGGCAGGTTTGTCTGGCGGGCTGGATAGTTTAGCTCAAACTCTGGATGCGTTCACTTCTTCAGCTGTTAGTGGTGCCTTGAATGACGTTGCTGACAACATGTCCACAATAACAACAGTAGCAGGGGCGCTTGTTGGCGTTGGGCTGGCAAGATATCTCAGCGGAGTTGTAACCAGCGCCACGAGTGCAACAGGTGCACTAATTTCAGCAGCGAAATCAGAGGTAGCACTTGCTGTTGCGCAGGATAAAGCGGCTCAGTCTGCTGTTGCAGCTTCAAGGGCTGAAGTTTATCGAGCCCAGCAAGCTGTTCAGCGTTCACGAAGTGCAGATGTCCAAGCTGCTCAGCAAGAGAAAATTGCGGCAGCGGAAGCAAAGGTTACAGCAGCTCAAGCCAGGCTGACTACTGCTCTTGCAACTGGCACCGCTACGGAAAAAGTCAGGGCCAGGACTGCGCTTGAACGTGCACAGGCAGGGCTGGTGGCAGCTAAAAACGCTGATGCCCAGGCTGTTGCAGAAAGGCGCTTGTCCGCGACACAGGCTTCCTTAAGCCGGAACCTTGCAAACCGCGTCTCGACTCAGAGCAATCTCAATAGCGTAACATCTGTCGGTACTCGGCTGATGAGTGGTGCGCTTGGCCTGATTGGCGGCGTGCCTGGTCTGGTGATGCTGGGAGCAGGCGCCTGGTATGCGATGTATCAGAATCAGGAGCAGGCTCGTCGTTCTGCACAGGAGTATGCCAGTCAAATTGACGATATTAGAGAGAAAACATCTCGCATGTCCCTATCGGAAACGGATGACAACCGTGGCAGGACTGTTGGAGCCCTTGTCGAGCAAAATCGTCTGATTGATGAGCAAGCAAGGAAGGTTGGTGACCTGAAGTCTCAAATTGACGATCTTAATGCCTCCCGTGGTAAGCCGGGCATTACCAGCGAGAACGATGCCAATATTTTAAGGGCTATCGCGATTGTTACTGATCAACTCGCGGTTGAAGAGGGGAAATTGAATGATATGCGAGATAAGTCTCGCGGAATTCAGCAGGCCCTCGAAGAAATAGAGCGGCGTCGTAACGATTTGATACGTGAGCAAGCCTGGCGTCAGAATGCTGTATATCAGTCACTGATTATGATGAATGGGCAGCATACTGAATTTAATAAACTTCTTGGGTTAGGCAATCAACTCCTTATGGCGCGTCAGGGACTGGCTAACGTCCCGCTCAGGCTTCCGCAGGCAGACCTCGACAAAAAGCAAACCGATGCCATCGAAAAGAGCCGCCGGGATCTGGAGTTGTCACGCCTGAAGGGGGAGGCCAAAGAGCGCCTGCGGCTGAGTTATGCAGCCGATGACCTGGGGTTAACCAGTGATCCACAATTCCAGACTGGACGTCAGGAGTTGATTAATAACGGCCTGGCTGAATGGCGGAATAATGAGGCCAACAAACCCAAGGCGAAGGGCGGTAAAACCGAAGGAGAGAAAACAGAGGATGTTTATAAGCGCCTTATCAAGCAGCAAAAAGAGCAGATCGCCCTGCAAGGTCAGAATACTGAACTGGCGAAGGTTAAATACCAGGTCAGCCAGGGCGAACTTGCTTCTCTGACAGAAGCCCAGAAGAAGACGGTATTGCAAAATGCTGCGCTGATTGACCAGGTTAAATTGCGTGAGCAACTGCGAAATTACGAAGCCAACCTTGCTGACAGTAACGCCAGCGCCCGCGCAGCTAATGAAGCGCAACTGCTGGGTTACGGGCAGGGTACCCGGTTCCGGGAAAGACTTCAGGAGCAGTTCAACCTGCGTAAGGAGTTTGAGCAGAAGAATACCGATCTTCTTCGCCAGCGCCAGGCTGGTGAAATCGACGAGACGTTCTATCAGCAGGGGCTGGCACTCAATAAGCGCTATCTCGAAGAGCGCCTGCGCGACCAGGAGGGATATTACTCAGCTTCTGATGCGCAGCGTGACGACTGGATGACGGGGTTGTCAGAAGGTTATGCGAACTGGGTGGACGAAGCTACGGATTATTCTTCCATGGCTGCTGACGGCATGAAGCAGGCTATGGGGGGCGCTGTCACCACGATTACCGACATGCTCAATGGCAACGTTGACAGTTGGAAGGACTGGGGCGTCAGCGTGCTGAAGATTATCCAGAACGTTCTGGTCAATATGGCTGTTGCTAACGGCGTCAGTTCAATTGGCTCCCTGTTCAGTTTTGGTGCCTCGTCTGCCGCTACCGCCAGCAGCGGTACCGCTATTCAGAATGCTGGCGCGAACTTTACCTTTAATGCGAAGGGTAATGTTTACGACTCTCCGTCCCTGAGCGCTTACAGCAATGGCGTTTTCCAGACGCCTCAGCTGTTTGCTTTTGCCAAAGGCGCAGGGGTTTTTGCCGAGGCTGGTCCGGAAGCCATTATGCCGCTTACGCGCGCCGCTGATGGTTCTCTCGGCGTTCGTGCGGTCGGAGGTGGCGGAGGTCAGTCCGTATCGTCGGCGCCACAGGTTTATATCACCATCGATGGTAACGGCAACACTCAAACTCAGGCCTCGCCAGGCCTTGAGCAATTTGGTGCCGAGGTCGGGGAATTTGTTGATCGACGTTATAAGCAGAATGTGATGCGTGACATTCGTCCCGGCGGCGACATCTGGAACGCAATGAAAGGAACCCGATAATTATGGCCATTGAAACTTTCACCTGGTGCCCACGAATTAACGCTGAGGCTGATACAAGTTTCCGCGTCAGGAAAGCCCAATTTGGCGATGGATATGAGCAGGTTTCAGGGGATGGATTGAACACCAGAACTCAGCAGTGGACGCTTAACTTCACTGGCAACGAAACCTACATTTCTGCCATTAAATCTTTTCTCGACAGGCATGAAGGAACGAAAGCCTTTCAATGGAAGCCACCGCTCGAACCTTTGGGTTTGTATCGTTGCGAAACGTATAAACCCACCGGGCTTGGCGCGGGGAAATTCAACCTTGAAGCAACATTCATCCAGGCATTTAAACCATGAGCTTAAACGCAGATTATCAGAAGCTGGAATCCGGAAACGATGTTCGTCTGATTGAGGTGGACGGTTCTTCCTTTGGGCTAACGGACGTTCTCCGCTTTCACAATTACAGCATTCCCCACACAGAAGCGGAAATCATCGCCGCTGGTGGGGATGAGTCCAAGCTTCCGGCGAAACCAATCTGGTGGCAGGGAAATGAATACGCCGCCTGGCCGTATCAGCTGGAAGGCCTGGAAAAATCAACCAGTGGGAGCAATGCAACGCCATCACTGACGGTTGCGAACATCGAAAGCTCTATTTCTGCCCTGTGTCTTGCGTATGACGATCTGCTGCAGGCGAAAGTCACTATTCACGACACAAAAGAGAAATATCTCGATGCCAGAAATTTCGCGGACGGCAACCCCACAGCAGACCCGACTCAGGAAAAGCTGCAGGTCTGGTATATCGACGGGAAAACTGGCGAGCTTGCCGGTGAAACCGTTGAATTTGTTCTGTCCAGCCCGATGGACCTGCAGGGGCAAATGATCCCGACGCGACAGCTTCATTCCCTGTGTACCTGGTGCATCCGGAATAAATATCGTACCGGCGACGGCTGCGACTATGCCGGCACCCGCTATTTCGATAAAAACAACAACCCGGTAAGCGATCCGTCGCTGGATGAATGCAATGGCACGCTGACGGCCTGCAAACTCCGATTCGGCGAAAATAACGAACTCTCGTTTGGTGGCTTCCCGGGCACGTCTTTGATCAGGAGTTGATATGCGTCAGAAAACCATCGATGCGATTATGGCGCATGCTGCAGCTGAATATCCTCTTGAGTGTTGCGGCGTGGTGGCGCAGAAAAGCCGCGTTGAACGTTATTTCCCGTGCCGGAATCTTGCCGCGGCGCCGGAGGACAATTTTGTCCTTTGCCCCGAAGACTACGCAGCTGCTGAGGACTGGGGAACGGTGATCGCCATCGTTCACAGTCACCCTGACGCCACAACGCAACCGAGCGAACTGGATAAAGCGCAATGCGACGCAACGCTTTTACCCTGGCATATTGTGAGCTGGCCGGAGGGGGATTTACGCACCATCCATCCGCGCGGAGAACTGCCGCTGCTGGAGCGTCCGTTTGTGCTTGGACACTTTGACTGCTGGGGGCTGGTAATGAGCTATTTCCGGCAAACGCACGATATCGAGCTCCACGATTACCGGGTGGATTATCCCTGGTGGGAAAACGACTATCCGGACAACTTCTATCAGGATTGCTGGTATGAGTGCGGATTCCGTGAATTCGACGGGCCACCGAAACCCGGCGATATGGTGATCATGCAGGTCCAGGCCGATAAGTGGAATCACGCGGGAATTCTGCTGGAGGGAAATATGCTGCTGCACCACCTGTACGGCCATCTGAGCCAGCGCGTACCGTATGGGGGCTATTGGCAGGAAAGGACGATGAAGATTTTACGTTTCAAAACGCTAATCTGAATTCGCTGGGGCGGCATATTTCTGAAAGGGTACTGAGCCTGTTATCATTAACCTTCAAACATAAAGGGGGAAAAATGAAACGCTTAGCACTATTGATATTGGCATTTGTTGGAATGCACGTTGAGGCAAGACCAATTACTGAAGATGAAAAATCTGCAGTAGAAAATGTTATCAGAGAAGAAATGAAGGACCCCGATGCTGCAAAATTCTACCATATGGACTTTCCCTATCCAGATACCACTTTTACTTATTGTGGATATGTTAACGGTAAGAATTCATACGGCGCATATGCCGGAAAACAACTGTTTGCAACATTCTTAGGTAAAAATGCAGATGGTAAACTTATTGCGGCATCATTTGATGTTAACTCTCAAACTGGTGAGCCTATTGACCAAACAGTGATTTCTACGCTGTGTGCAAGCGCAGGATATGATATCCCCGTTAAGAAAATGTTTTTCAAAGATGTGAATAAAAACAGGGCAGAGAAAAACATCCCCAAATTAAGCTCTCAATATATGAGGCCTTAGATAACTTAAAAATTAAACCGCTTAGGCGGTTTTTTTTATTTAGGAGAACATATGCAAGAGATAATGACCAGAATTGAACTTGGTGGCGTTCTGGGTAAAACGTTTGGGAGAGTACATCATCGTCTAATACGTACCACCTCAGAAGCAATCAATGCTCTTGCAAAAACAATCAATGGTTTCGAGACGTTCTTGAATACAAGCAAGGCGCGAGGCCTTACTTACGCCGTTTATAAAGATAAAAAGAATATCAGCGTTGATGATTTAGGGTTCCCTGTAACGGGTGAAGTCATTCGTATTGTGCCTGTAGTCATCGGCAGCAAAAAGGCTGGAGTGTTGCAAACTATTTTGGGAGCGGCCCTCGTTGCTGTTGGCGCAGTACTTAATTTTACTCCCTGGGCAGCAGCATCTCCGTTTTTCTATAAATTTGGCGCTGCGGTGATGCTGGGAGGTGTTGTCCAAATGCTATCTCCTCAACCTGCAGGTCTGGCCAGCAAACAAAGCGCAGATAACCGCGCATCCTACGCATTCGGCGGTGTTACAAACACCGCGGCACAGGGGTACCCGGTGCCTCTGCTTTATGGTAAGCGTCGAATCGGCGGAGCGATTATTTCTGCCGGAATTTATGTCGAAGATCAGCAGTAGATAACTAACCTTTTTTCTGGCCACCTTCGGGTGGCTTTTTTTATGGGCGCAATATGGCTACAGATAAAGTGTTAAAAGGCCGCAAGGGCGGCAGCTCAAGTTCCCGAACCCCTACCGAACAGCCTGATGATCTGCAATCTGTAGCGAAGGCAAAAATCCTCGTTGCGCTTGGCGAAGGGGAGTTTGCAGGGCAGCTAACCGGCAAAGATATCTACCTGGACGGAACGGCGCTGGAGAATGCTGACGGCTCCCAAAACTTCAGCGGCGTAACGTGGGAGTTTCGCGCAGGAACGCAGGCGCAAACATATATTCAGGGTATTCCCGGTACCGAAAACGAAATCAGCGTAGGAACTGAGGTATCAAGCGCTACAGCCTGGACGCGCACGTTCACCAATACGCAGCTATCAGCGGTTCGTCTGCGTCTGAAATGGCCTTCGCTTTTCAAGCAGGAGGACGACGGAGATCTGGTCGGCTATTCGATTAACTACGCGATCGACCTGCAGACGGACGGCGGAACTTGGCAGATGGTACTCAATACCAGCGTGACCGGAAAAACGACATCTGGTTATGAGCGCAGCCACCGTATCGATCTACCGCAGGCTGGCAGCACCTGGACAATCCGTCTGCGTAAGATTACCTCTGACGCCAACAGCGCGAAGATCGGCGACACGATGACGCTGCAGAGCTTCACCGAGGTGATTGACGCCAAACTGCGCTACCCGAACACCGCGCTGCTTTACATCGAATTCGATTCCAGCCAGTTTAACGGCTCTATCCCGCAGATCTCCTGCGAGCCTCGCGGCCGTGTTATCCGCGTTCCAGATACCTACGACCCTGAAACACGCACTTATAGCGGTACGTGGACCGGTGCGTTTAAGTGGGCATGGACGGATAACCCTGCGTGGATTTTTTACGACCTGGTTGTTTCTGACCGGTTCGGCCTCGGGCACCGTTTGACCGCTGCGAATATTGATAAATGGACGCTTTATCAGGTTGCCCAGTATTGTGATCAGATGGTACCAGACGGCAAGGGGGGCAACGGTACCGAACCACGTTATACCTGCAACGTGTACATTCAGGACCGGAACGATGCCTACACAGTCCTGCGTGATTTTGCCGCTATCTTCCGTGGCATGACCTACTGGGGCGGGGATCAGATTGTGGCCCTGGCTGACATGCCGCGCGATGTTGATTACAGCTACACGCGCGCTAACGTTGTTGGCGGTCGCTTCACCTATTCGAGCAGCACCACGAAAAGCCGCTACACCACAGCACTGGTTTCATGGTCAGATCCGGGGAACGCTTATGCCGACGCGATGGAGCCGGTATTTGAGCAGGCGCTGGTGGCGCGGTACGGCTTCAATCAGCTGGAAATGACAGCCATCGGCTGCACCAGGCAGTCAGAAGCTAACCGAAAGGGGCGCTGGGGTATTCTCACCAACAACAAGGATCGTGTTGTTTCGTTTGATGTCGGGCTGGACGGCAACATTCCGCAGCCGGGCTACATCATCGCCGTGGCAGACGAGCTGCTTTCCGGAAAGGTTATGGGCGGCCGCATCAGCGCCGTTAACGGTCGCGTTATCAAACTTGACCGCGTGGCAGATGCAGCAGCGGGTGATCGCCTTATTCTCAACTTACCATCCGGAGTGTCGCAGAGCAGGACCATTCAGGCCGTAAACGGGGAATCAGTCACAGTCACCACGGCATACAGTGAGACACCACAGGCCGAAGCTGTTTGGGTGGTTGAATCTGACGAGCTCTACGCGCAGCAGTATCGTGTTGTCAGCGTTTCCGAAAAAGATGATGGCACTTTCTCGATTACTGGCGCATGGCACGACCCGGATAAATATGCCCGCATCGATACCGGAGCCATCATCGACCAGCGGCCGGTGAGTGTGATCCCTCCGGGTAACCAGTCGCCGCCTGCGAACATCGTGATCAGCTCGTTTTCTGTGGTGCAGCAAAATATCAGCGTCGAAACGATGCGCGTGAGCTGGGACCAGGCGCAGAACGCTATCGCCTATGAAGCGCAGTGGCGCCGCAACGACGGGAACTGGGTTAACGTGCCGCGCAGCTCCACCACATCATTCGACGTCCCGGGGATTTATGCGGGGCGCTACCTGGTGCGCGTGCGCGCAATCAATGCCGCAGAAATTTCATCCGGATGGGGCTATTCAGAAGAGAAAACGCTGACGGGTAAAGTGGGCAATCCACCGAAGCCGGTTGGCTTCATCGCTTCTGAAAACGTGGTATTCGGTATCGAGCTGAATTGGGGATTCCCGGCGAATACCGACGACACGCTGAAGACGGAAATTCAGTATAGCCTCACCGGGACCGAAGACGATGCGATTCTGCTGGCCGATGTGCCTTACCCGCAGCGCAAATATCAGCAGATGGGCCTTAAGGCTGGGCAGATTTTCTGGTACCGCGCGCAGCTGGTGGACCGAAGCGGCAACGAATCAGGTTATACAGAATGGGTGCGGGGACAGGCCAGCATCGATGTTTCCGACATCACGGATGCAATCCTTGAAGACATCAAAAGCTCTGAAGTCTTCAAGGACCTGATCGAGGATGCCGTGGCCAGCAGTGAAAAACTGGCGGAGCTGTCCGATGCAATTAAGGAGAACGCCGATGGCCTGGCTGCTGCCGTGGGTTCGAATAAGCAGACCGCCGAAGCAATTATCGGCAATGCTCTGGCAATTGCTGATGTTGTTGTGCGGCAGACTGCGCAGCAGGGCGCAAACTCTGCGACATTCGAACAGCTCCGGGAGGTGATCGCCACTGAGACGGAGGCGCGAGTTACTGATGTTACCCGTCTTGAGGCAAAAACTGCGCAGAATGAAGCCGGTATTACTGATGTTCGCCAGGCATTAGCGACGGAAACTGAAGCGCGCGCTTCTGCGGTAAGCCAATTGACTGCTGCCACGCAGGCCGCCTCTGATAAAGCTGATTCAGCTGCTGCTGTAGGTGCTCAGAATACAGCATCAATCACTGATCTTAGCCAGGTAGTCACGGGCCTCGATTCCTCAATGGCATCACGTCTGGAAGAACTGGGTGCACAAACTGATAAGGCCAGCGGCGGTATTCAGAACAATGCTATCGCGCTGATCACCAGCACGCTCGCTCAGGTTAACCAGCGTAACCTTCTGAGCGTGCAATATGGCGATAACAAAGCCGGTATTGAGCGGGTCGATAATGTAATGGCCGATGCCAGTAAAGCTGTTGCTGAGTCGTTGCGCACCCTTGACTCCAGTGCCGGTGGAAACACCGCGAATGTCACTGATCTGTCAAAGACGCTTGCTGACTTCACACAGGCTTCGGCAACTCAGATCAATTCGCTGAAGGTCACTGTAAATGGCCAGCAGGCCGCTATTGTCCAGAATGCTCAGGTATCAGCTGACATCAACAATAACCTGAATGCGATGTACAGCATTAAGGTTGCTGTTGATTCTAATGGTAATCAGTATGCAGCAGGGATGGGGATTGGTGTTCAGAATACGCCATCTGGAATGCAGACGCAGGTTATCTTCGTGGCTGACCGCTTCGCGGTTATGACCCAGGCAGGCGGCGCCGTGACTCTTCCTTTTGTTATCCAGAACGGACAAACCATCATCCGTGACACAGTAATTGGTGACGGGACGATCGGTAACGCCAAAATCGGCAGCTATATCCAGTCCTCAACATGGGACGGAACCGGTAATGTTGGCTGGCATATCAACAAATCGGGTTACGCTGTATTTAATAACGTCACTATCCGTGGAACAGTATATGCAACAAATGGAAGCTTTAAGGGTAGTGTTGAGGCCACGACTTTTGTCGGTGATATAGCGAATATTGGAGTTGGAGAAGACGTTGTCGTTTCAGGCGCTACAACAGCTACCAGAGCGATAACATTCACAGACTCCTCTAATTCCTCGCTTGCGAAATCCGCCCTTCTCGAAGGTCTGGTTTATGTGTCATCGCTTACCGGAACAACGGTCGTTAACATCAAGCTCAATATCAATGGGAATATACGTGACCTTGGAAATATTAACGTACCGTCAGGGAATACTGGGATGTGGATATCGGTAAGGCATGCATTGAGAAACATCACCGCAAATACAGTTACGGGAACCATTACAGTCACAGGAAGCGGAACAGCAAGTAAGTCAATTACATCACCGACGTTAACCATTACCCGAGGTACCGGGTCGTTCTCATAATCCAATTAGACATTCAACACGATTAATAACCCGTCACTTTTGGCGGGTTTTTTATTTCCTGGAGAAAATATGATTTACACAACAGGCACAATTGCTGTCAGCGGCAATACACTTACCGGTACAGGTACTAATTTTACCGCCGCAGGTTCTCTGATCCGCAACGGCTGCACAGTTATTGCAATGACCAGTCCAGTGCAGGTTTTTCAGATTACCGCTATCGGCGGCGCAACCTCTCTCACCGTTACGCCAGCTGCTAACCCTGCAATCCCTGCGGGAACCAAATATGCCATTCTTCTGAGCGACAGCCTGAGCGTTGACGGTCTGGCGCAGGACATCGCTGAAACCTTCACTATGTACCAGCGCTATATGAGTGGATTCGCTGATGTGATGAACGGTACTACAGACGTCACCATCACAATTAACGGCGTGGCTGTCACGGTACCGGGTCAGAAATCACTGGCCAAGAAAGGGGCTAACAGCGATATCACCTCCCTCAGCGGGCTGACAACGGCGCTCAGCATTGAACAGGGCGGTACTGGTTCGACAACCGCATCAGGCGCTCGCACAAACCTCGGTTTAGGAAACAGTGCCACCAGAGACGTTGGAACGGCAGCGGGAACGGTGGCCGCAGGAGATGATTTGCGCCTGGGTACTGTGAACGGAAAGACCGGGGGAACATTAAATAGCGGCCTGTCTGTACCAGGGGCGGGCGGTTTTACCGTCAAGGCAGGCGTTTTTAATGGTGACTCGATCAATAATGCAATCGTTGTTACAAACATATCGAACGTAAACCCAGCGGCGGGCGATTGGGTAAACTTCCTGCGCGGCGGATGGTGGTCTGGTGAGTGGACTATTGGGGCTTTACGAACTGGCGGAGCTTCTATTCAATCGGTTCAGATTGCTTTACGCGCTGATAATTCATCTCCATTTGCGCTCTGGAATTTCAACGCAAATGGCCAGGCTACCGGTACGTGGGTCAATAATTGTGACGAGCGAATAAAAGATGGAATTACTCCCATCCCTGATCCACTGGAAGCGATGAAGAAGCTAAGAGGTTATTCTTGGCATCGTCTTGATTCTGGCGTTACAGGTTTCGGTTTTATCGCGCAAGAAGTACAGAAAGTATTTCCTGAAGCAGTGAACAATTTTGGACAGACCATGAAGATGGAGGATGGCACGGAAGTTAAGGATGTCCTTTCAGTCGATACAACTGGTGTTTCCGCAGCGCTTCATCATGAGGCTATTCTCGCATTAATGGAAAAAGTTGAAGAGTTAACCCTGAAAGTGGAAGCGCTTCAGTCTGGAAGCTGAAAAAGCCGCCGCCCGTCGTATGTAAGAATGGGCGGCGGCTGGTTGCTCAGTGTTCATGCCCGAGCAAACGCCGGGAATATTACCCCAGCAATATTTACAGGCCAACCTGGCGAACGGTCGGGAACTCAGATACCAACCACATATCTGATTCTTCAAACATTTCCTCCAGCATGCGGTTCAGTTTTTCCCGATCGCTTTTGCTGGCATCGCTATTCAGGCCGTTTGCCTGCATCGGCTTCACCTTCACTTCGGCATCAGGGAAAATCTGGTGCACCCGCTTCGTCAGCTCGGCCAGTATGATCTCTCTGGCCCCTTCGAGCCCCTCAACATTACGCTTGTCATAAACCAGTTCTACGAACATAAGTGCTCCGCCAATCACTGTTTGAATATACAGTATTTTTGCTTTGGCGGTTTTGTCTGTCAAGGCATGAACCACTTGTTTTTAAATTTTGGGGAACATACTGCTGGCGTGTTTGTTATCGATTTGCCCTACAGGGCTGACGTGGTCTGGCGCTGACTAGAATTATGCGTGGGGCATGGATGGGGCAAAAGTGGTATGTGAAGTTCGTTAAAGTTCGTTAATCAAGCTTTATATCGATCTCTCTCATCCCTTGTTTAAAGCGCTCCTGGACGATCTTTATCGATTTTAAAAACTATGAGTTCATATTATACAAATGTAGCAAAAAAGGGTTTTGACCCTGAAAAGATGAACATTCTGCATAGCGCGATTTGCGCAACAGGAATATATTGAAACGTTACTCGACAAACGATGCATAAGGTTTTCTATGACACAACAGCCACAAGCCAAATACCGCCACGACTACCGTGCGCCGGATTACCTGATTAGCGAAATCGATCTGACTTTTGACCTGGATGCCACAAAAACCGTTGTCACGGCGGTGAGCCAGGTGACGCGCCATAGCGCAACTGCGGTGCCGCTGCGTCTGGATGGTGAAGACCTGACGCTGGTCTCCCTGCATATTAATGATGAAGCCTGGTCGGACTATAAAGAAGAAAACAACCAGCTGGTCATCGACAACCTGCCGGAACAGTTTACGCTGCGCATCGTGAATGAAATCAGCCCGGCCGCCAACACCGCGCTGGAAGGGCTTTACCAGTCGGGCGTGGCGCTGTGTACCCAGTGTGAAGCGGAAGGGTTCCGTCATATAACCTGGTATCTCGACCGTCCGGACGTCCTGGCGCGCTTCACCACCAAAATCATCGCCGATAAAACCCTGTATCCCTTCCTGCTCTCCAACGGTAATCGCGTAGGCGAAGGCGAGCTGGAGAATGGCCGTCACTGGGTGCAGTGGCAGGATCCCTTCCCGAAACCGTGCTACCTGTTTGCGCTGGTGGCGGGGGACTTCGACGTGCTGCGCGATACATTCAAAACGCGCTCAGGCCGCGAGGTGGCGCTGGAGCTGTTCGTTGACCGCGGCAACCTTGACCGCGCGCCGTGGGCGATGACCTCGCTCATCAACTCCATGAAGTGGGACGAGGAGCGCTTCGGCCTCGAATATGATCTCGACATCTATATGATCGTCGCCGTCGATTTCTTCAACATGGGCGCAATGGAGAACAAAGGCCTTAACGTCTTCAATTCTAAATACGTGCTGGCGCGTACCGATACCGCAACGGACAAAGACTACCTTGATATCGAACGCGTTATCGGCCATGAATATTTCCACAACTGGACCGGTAACCGCGTAACCTGCCGCGACTGGTTCCAGCTGAGCCTGAAAGAGGGCCTGACTGTCTTCCGCGATCAGGAGTTCAGCTCCGATCTGGGTTCACGTGCGGTGAACCGCATCAACAACGTGCGTACCATGCGCGGCCTGCAGTTTGCGGAAGATGCCAGCCCAATGGCGCACCCGATCCGCCCGGATAAAGTCATCGAGATGAACAACTTCTACACTCTGACGGTGTACGAGAAGGGCGCTGAAATTATCCGCATGATCCACACCCTGCTGGGCGAGGAGAATTTCCAGAAAGGGATGCAGCTCTACTTTGAGCGGCACGACGGCAGCGCGGCCACCTGCGACGATTTTGTGCAGGCTATGGAAGATGCCTCTAATGTCGATCTCTCTCACTTCCGCCGCTGGTACAGCCAGGCCGGGACGCCGGTTGTGACCGTCAAAGACGATTACAATCCGGAAACCGAGCAGTACACTCTGACCATCAGCCAGCGCACGCCGCCGACGGCGGAGCAGGAAGAGAAATATCCGCTGCATATTCCGTTCAGCATTGAGCTGTACGATAACGAAGGCAAAGTCATCCCGCTCCAGAAGGGAGGCCACCCGGTACACCACGTGCTGAACGTGACTCAGGCCGAGCAGACCTTTATCTTCGATAACGTCTACTTCCAGCCGGTGCCTGCGCTGCTGTGTGAATTCTCCGCGCCGGTGAAGCTGGAATACAAGTGGAGCGATCAGCAGCTGACGTTCCTGATGCGTCACGCGCGTAACGACTTCTCCCGTTGGGATGCGGCGCAAAGCCTGCTGGCGACCTACATCAAGCTCAACGTAAACCGCCATCAGCAGGGCCAGCCGCTGTCGCTGCCTGTCCATGTGGCTGACGCGTTCCGCGCGATCCTGCTGGATGAGAAGATTGACCCGGCCCTGGCCGCTGAAATTCTGACCCTGCCGTCAGCGACTGAAATCGCCGAGCTGTTTGACATCATCGACCCGATTGCGATCGTGGCGGTGCGTGAAGCGTTGACCCGTACGCTGGCTGCAGAACTGGCCGATGAGTTCCTCGCCATTTATAACGCCAACAAGCTTGACGCTTATCGCGTTGAGCACGCGGACATTGGTAAACGTTCTCTGCGCAATACCTGCCTGCGCTATCTGGCGTTTGGCGAAACCGAGCTGGCGAACACTTTGGTGAGCAAGCAGTATCACGAAGCGGATAACATGACCGACGCGCTGGCCGCGCTGGGCGCAAGCGTTGCCGCCGAACTGCCGTGCCGCGATGCGCTAATGCAGGAGTACGACGACAAGTGGCATCAGGATGGCCTGGTGATGGACAAGTGGTTCATCCTGCAGGCGACCAGTCCGGCGGCTGATGCGCTCAGCAACGTGCGCAGCCTGCTGAAGCATCGCTCCTTTACCCTGAGCAACCCAAACCGCGTGCGTTCTCTGATTGGCGCATTTGCCAGCAGTAACCCGGCGGCGTTCCACGCCGAAGACGGCAGCGGTTATCAGTTCATGGTGGAAATGCTGACCGAGCTGAACAGCCGTAACCCGCAGGTGGCGTCGCGTCTGATTGAGCCGCTGATCCGTTTGAAACGCTACGACGCGAAGCGTCAGGCGAAGATGCGTGCCGCGCTTGAGCAGCTGAAAGGGCTGGAGAACCTGTCTGGCGATCTGTACGAGAAGATTGCTAAGGCGCTCGCCTGATGTAAAAAATGCCGGTGGGCAGGTAAACGCAAAACGGCAACCTCGGTTGCCGTTTTTTGTGTTTTCTCCCCGCGGGAGAGGGCCGGGGTGAGGGCATCAGGCATTAGCCTTGGCTCGCTCTAACTCCGTCCCCCCGCGCTTCATCACCCGATCCAATACCTCTGCTTCCAGCTCCGCCAGCCTTGCAGAGCCCACGCGGCGAGGGCGCGGAAGATCCACCGTCAGATCCAGGCCTATTTTCCCGTCCTCTATTAACAGCACCCGGTCAGCCATCGCGACGGCTTCGCTCACGTCATGCGTCACCAGCAGTACCGTAAAGCCGTGCGCCTGCCACAGGGATCCAATCAAATCCTGCATTTCGATCCGCGTCAGGGCGTCGAGCGCGCCGAGCGGTTCATCAAGCAACAGCAGGCCCGGACGGTGAATTAGCGCACGCGCCAGCGCCACGCGCTGCTTCTGCCCACCCGAGAGGGCTGCCGGCCATTCGCCCGCACGATTTTCCAGCCCAACGGCGGCCAGCGCCTGGCGGGCTTCATCCCGCCAGCTGCCCTTAAGACCGAGCCCGACATTGTCGATAACCGTTTTCCACGGCAGCAGGCGTGCATCCTGAAACATCATGCGGGTATCGTCCTGAATATTCGAAAGCGGCGTCGTTCCTGCCAGAATGTCACCGCCGTTGGGGGCTTCCAGCCCGGCCAGAAGCCGTAGCAGGGTGCTCTTGCCGCCGCCGCTGCGACCAACAACGGCCACAAATTGTCCGGCGGGAATGTGCAGATCCAGCCCGTTAAGAATGGTGTTTTCGCCGTAGCGTTTGGTCACGCCGTTCAGCAGTAACGGCGTTCCCTGATTCAGTCGTGCAGTGTTCATGCTTTCGCCTCCTGAAGGGTATAGGCCGGGTTCCAGCGCAGCCAGCTGCGCTCCAGCCACTGGGCGCTGACGTCGGCGAGCTTGCCGAGCAGGGCATACAGAATGATGGCAACCACCACCACGTCCGTTTGCAGGAATTCGCGGGCGTTCATCGCCAGGTAGCCAATGCCTGAGTTGGCCGAGATGGTCTCTGCCACAATCAGCGTCAGCCACATCAGGCCGAGCGCAAAACGCACCCCGACCATAATGGAGGGCAGGGCGCCCGGCAGAATCACGTGAATAAAGAGAGAAAAACCCGATAAGCCGTAGCTGCGTGCCATCTCCACCAGACCGCGATCGATGTTGCGGATGCCGTGCCAGGTGTTGATGTAAATCGGGAACAATGTGCCCAGCGCCACGAGGAAGATCTTGGCGCTCTCATCAATCCCAAACCACAGGATAACCAGCGGGATCAGCGCCAGATGCGGCACGTTGCGCAGCATCTGAATAGAGGTATCCAGCAGCCGCTCGCCCCAGCGGGAAAGGCCGCTGATCAAGCCCAGAACCAGACCGATGCTGCCGCCGATGGAAAACCCAATCACGGCGCGCCAGGAGCTGATAGCCAGATGCTGCCACAGCTCACCGCTCACGCTCAGCGACCAGAACGCTTCTACGACGCCCTCCGGAGAGGGCAGAATGCGGCTCGACAGCCAGCCGGTGGATGACGCGAGCTGCCAGAGAGCCACAATGCCGACGGGTAAAAACCACGGCGCGGCGCGCAGCAGCCATTTTTGTGATGTGGCAGACATGGTCACTCCTTAGCTCTGTGCGGCTTTGCGTGGAATAAACTCGTTCGCCACGGCTTCGCCCTGAAGCTGAAGCCGCTGCGGCTGCGGAATCTCCGGGATGGCGACATCCAGATGCGGGAATAACAGCTCGCCCACCTTGTACGCCTCTTCCAGATGCGGATAACCGGAGAGAATAAAGCTGTCGATACCCAGGTCTGCGTATTCATTAATCCGGGCGGCTACGGTCGGACCGTCGCCGACCAGCGCCGTGCCCGCACCGCCGCGCACCAGGCCGACGCCCGCCCACAGGTTCGGGCTGATCTCCAGATTCTCGCGCTTGCCGTTGTGCAGGGACGCCATTCGGTGCTGTCCGACGGAGTCGGTTTTGGCAAACGCGGCCTGCGCCCTGGCGATGGTCTCATCGTCCAGATGGGAAATCAGACGGTCGGCGGCCTGCCAGGCTTCTTCATTGGTTTCGCGCACGATTACGTGCAGGCGAATACCGAAGCGCACCTTGCGGCCATGGGCGGCCGCCTTCGCGCGTACCTGGGCAATTTTTTCTTTCACCAGCTCAGGCGGTTCGCCCCAGGTAAGATAGAGATCGACCTGCTCTGCCGCCAGATCCTGGGCCACATCCGACGATCCGCCAAAATAGAGCGGCGGGCGCGGCTGCTGAACCGGTGGGAAGTAGAGCTTCGCGTCACGAACGTGAATATGCTTGCCTTCAAAGGTGACGGTTTCCCCTTCCAGCAGACGTCGCCAGACGCGGGTGAACTCGGCGGAGGCTTCATAGCGCTCGGTATGGTCGAGGAACACCCCATCGCCCGCCAGCTCCTGCGGGTCGCTGCCCGTCACCAGGTTAAACAGGGCGCGACCGTTGGATAGCCTGTCCAGCGTTGCCGCCTGACGCGCCGCCACGGTAGGGGAGACTACGCTCGGGCGTAAGGCAACCAGGAACTTCAGACGCTGGGTGACCGGGATCATCGATGCGGCCACCAGCCAGGCATCTTCACATGAACGTCCGGTCGGGATCAGCACCCCGGTGAAACCGATTCGGTCCGCCGCCTGCGCAATCTGCTGCAGGTAGCCGTGGTCAACCGAGCGCGAGCCCTCTTCTGTACCAAGATAGTGTCCATCACCGTGGGTGGGTAAAAACCAGAAAAGATTCAGACTCATGATTTAGCTCCTTCTTTGCCTGCGGGCTGCCAGATGCGTTCGCGGATAGTGACCTGTTTTGGCACCAGGCGGTTTTGATAGAACAGGTCAGCCGTTTGTTGCTGAAGCGCGGCGACGTGCGCGTCCACGGGCGTGATGGTGGTCGGCGGACGGTGGTTGAGATAGCTCGCGATCACCGGCTCAGGTAAGCCCATGGTTTTCGCCAGCAGGGCAATGCTCTCCTGGCGCTGGGTCTGGGTCAGCGCATCGGCCTGGGTAAAGGTATCCAGTACGCCCTGAATAAATGCGCCGTTCTTTTCCGCGTAAGGACGCGCGGCCAGATAGAACGAACCGGTCTGCTTCAGCGTGGTACCGTCTTTCAGCACGCGAACGCCGCCCTGCAGCAATGCGGCGGAGTAGTACGGATCCCAGATTGCCCAGGCATCAACGTCCTTCTGCTGGAACGCGGCGCGGGCGTCGGCAGGCGTCAGGTAAACAGGCTGAATGTCAGTGAACTTCAGCCCGGCTTCCTGCAGGGCACGCAACAGCAGGTTGTGTGAGCTGGAACCTTTCTGGAAAGCCACTTTGTGCCCTTTGAGGTCGGCGACGCTTTTAATGTCGCTGTTTTCAGGCACCAGAATCACTTCGGCCTTCGGTTTGGGCGGCTCAACGCCAACATAGACGAGGTCCGCTCCCGCCGCCTGGGCAAATATCGGCGGAATATCGCCCGTGCTGCCGAGATCGATACTGCCGACGTTCAGGGCCTCCAGCATCTGCGGGCCAGCAGGGAACTCCACCCAGGAGAATTTGGTGTCCGGGAAGCGTTTTTCCAGCAGCTGGTGGCTTTTCGCCAGCACCATGCTGACGCTGCCTTTCTGATAGCCAATGCGCAAACTTTCCGGAGCCGCTTCTGCGGCATGGGCCAGCGAGGTAAGTGCCATCAGACCTGCCAGGCCGATGCGGGTTAACGTTTTAAACATGTGCGACTCCTTGAGGCTGACCAAACGCCGGGGCCTGGATATCCCTGCGGTGCAGAGCGTGCCAGAAGGTTTCCAGTGCGTTATCGAGGCGGGTTTGCAGGTTGGGCGTAAAATGAGGTTTATGTTGATAATCGATAACCTGGGAGTCATCTGCGAAAACGCCGTGGAGGATCTCCTGCGCTTTCAGCGCGTTCAGCACCGGCTTCAGGGCATAATCCACGGCCAGTAAATGGGCAACCGTACCGCCCGTTGCCAGCGGCAGCACAACTTTGCCGTCCAGGGCGCGCTCCGGAAGCAGATCGAGCAGGGTTTTCAGCGCCCCGGAAAAGGAGGCTTTATAAATGGGCGTTGCCACAATTAAGCCGTCAGCGCCGTTAAGCTGCTCGATGAGCGTTTTAAGCGCAGGGCTGTCGAAACGGGCATAGAGCAGATCTTCAGGTTCGAAGTTATGCAGGTTCCAGTGGCACACTTCCACATCCAGGGCATTGAGTTTTTCGCGGGCATATTCCAGCAGGGCGCTGGAGCGCGAAGGGAATCGTGGACTTCCGGCCAGGGTAATGACGCGCATACTTCCTCCTTATAACCAATTGTTTGCTTTTATCTAACATTCATAACAATTTTCAGGAGTGTGACACCGCGCGGTTATTCCACTAAATGATTTATCTGCAATTAAAATGCGAAAAAGTGCATAAGAAATAGACGGGAAGGTAAACGATTGCGTTTTGCGCTGATTTTTTGCCGCAGGTCAATTCCCTTTCGCGCGTGGATCGCCCATAATCCCCTCCCGGTTTGCACACCGGGAATCCAGGAGAGTTCATGTACTACCCCTTCGTTCGTAAAGCCCTTTTCCAGCTCGACCCTGAGCGCGCTCATGAATTTACATTCCAGCAATTACGTCGTATTACCGGAACGCCGCTGGCCGCTCTGGTGCGTCAGAATGTGCCGGAAAAACCTGTGCAGTGCATGGGTCTGACCTTTAAAAATCCGCTGGGTCTGGCGGCCGGTCTGGACAAAAATGGTGAGTGCATTGATGCCCTGGGCGCGATGGGCTTTGGCTCCATTGAAATCGGTACCGTCACGCCGCGCCCGCAGCCGGGAAATGACAAGCCGCGCCTGTTCCGCCTGGTTGAAGCCGAAGGGCTGATCAACCGCATGGGTTTTAATAACCTCGGTGTTGATCACCTGGTTGAGAACGTAAAAAAAGCCCATTTTGACGGGATATTAGGCATCAATATCGGCAAAAATAAAGACACGCCAGTCGAGCAGGGTAAAGATGACTATCTGATTTGTATGGAAAAAGTCTACGCCTATGCCGGTTATATCGCGGTGAATATTTCTTCACCCAATACTCCGGGTCTGCGTTCCTTACAATATGGCGAAGCGCTGGACGATCTTCTGAGTGCCATTAAAAATAAACAAAATGAACTCCAGACGATCCACCATAAATATGTTCCGGTCGCGGTTAAGATCGCCCCGGATCTTTCTCCTGAAGAATTGATCCAGGTTGCCGACAGTTTGGTTCGCCATAATATTGATGGTGTTATTGCGACCAATACCACTCTCGATCGTTCCCTCGTGCAGGGAATGAAAAACTGTGACGAAGCGGGTGGGTTAAGTGGACGTCCGGTGCAATTAAAAAGCACCGAAATTATTCGCGCCCTGTCTGCGGAATTAAAAGGACGTCTGCCGATTATTGGCGTCGGCGGCATTGACTCAGTGATTGCTGCGCGCGAGAAGATGGCGGCAGGTGCGTCACTGGTGCAAATCTATTCCGGTTTTATTTTTAAAGGACCGCCGCTGATTAAAGAAATCGTTACTCATATCTAATCTTTTCTCTTAATCAGACAACCAGGGCTTTATTTCCAGCCCTGGTTGTTTTATATTCCGTCACTGTTGCTTATTTAGTCATTATAGTCTTTTATTAATGGTGTTATAAACGAGGCGGCAAACAGGACATTTTTAGTACAGGACGTTTGGGGACGGGAGAGACACATGCGAATTAAACCTGACGATAACTGGCGCTGGTATTTTTGCGACGAGCATGACCGAATGATGCTCGATTTAGCCAATGGCATGTTGTTTCGTTCTCGTTTTGCCCGCCGAATGTTAACCCCGGATGCATTTTCCCCGTCGGGCTTTTGCGTTGACGATGCGGCGCTTTATTTCTCCTTTGAGGAAAAATGTCGCGATCTGGTGCTCTCTAAAGAGCAGCGTGCCGAGCTGGTATTAAATGCGCTGGTGGCTATCCGCTTCCTGAAACCGCAAATGCCAAAAAGCTGGCATTTTCTTGCGCATGGTATGAGCTGGACCCCGGCAACGGGTGACGCGGCCAGCGTCAATCTGAGCGATACCGCAGAAGAGGTGAGCCTGCTTGTGGTTGAGCCAGGCGAAAATGCTGCGCTCTGCCTGCTGGCACAGCCCGGCGTAACCATTGCCGGGCGGACGATGCAGCTTGGCGATGCCATTAAAGTGATGAACGACAGGCTGAAGCCGCAGCTGCGCGTAGATTCCTTCAGCCTTGAACAGGCGGTTTAAGCTTCCAGCTGTACGGACGTTTTCGGTATGCAGCTACAGCACAGAATTGTGCCGTCATTTCCAATTGCCGATTTTTTCAGCGCACTGACCTCTCCATCCACCAGCCTGATGCGGCAGCATCCGCAAATGCCTGCGCGACAGGAATAGGGTACGCGAATACCTGCCTGCTCCAGTTGCTCCAGTAATACCTGCTGGTTGTTGCCACGGATGACGTTGCCCTGCCAGTGAATATCTACCGCAGAGGCGACATTCGTCACAACGTCGACCATTTCTTCTTCCTGACCTGAGCCGTATGCTTTTGCAGGCCCTCGGGTAAGAATTTCTACCTCATCACCGACGCGGATTGCGCCGCTGGAGCGCGGGATCAGGTTCTGGCCGAAATCCACATCGCCGTTGTCCTGCGCGGTGCGGAACGACTGCAGCGTCTTCAGCGGTTCGCCGGAAGGATGCTTCTGGCCTTTCTCAGGGCTCACCGTGGTGAAAATGCAGCGACTGCAGGGTTTTACGACATCAAAGATGACGCTACCGATGCGGATCACTTTCCAGGTGTCTTCTTCCCAGGCGTCGGCGCCCGTAACCACCAGGTTCGGACGGAACTGTTCCATCTGAACGCTGGCCTTGCAGCGGCCTTGTAAATCACGCAGCGAGGCTTCGTTAGTCAGCAGGAACGGGAAACCATCGGCGAAGGAGAGGGGAACTGCGTCATGGCGCTTCACGCGACGCGTCAGTTCAGGACCTACCCAGCGCAGCTGCACGTCACGAGAGAAGAAACCGCTCAGCCAGCGGTTAATCTCATCCGGGGCGATGCGCGCGGTAAAATGATTGCCCCACACTTCCGTTGGCGCATCGACAGGCGCAAAATCAGCAAAGCGAATTACCGCGCTGGAACCGTCCGGCGCGGTAAGGTGTAAACCGTCATGAAGCGGGGAAGGGGTAAAGCGAACCATCTGCGGGAACTGGCGTGCGGTAATGAACGTGCCGTCAGGCTCGGTGACCATAAAAATACGATCGAAGGCGAATCCGCTCATGTCGGCCAGCGCGTGAGAGACGCTGATGCCGCGCATGGATTTCACCGGATGAATAAAAAGCCTGGATAACGTCGCCACTGCACACTCCCACAAATGAAAATAAGCCTTCAACTTTATGACATACACGCCATATTAGCTATAATGCGCGACAATTTTCTAAGAGTAAAAGTGACGATATGAATTCTCTGTTTGCCAGTACGGCCCGTGGGCTGGAAGAGCTGTTAAAAACTGAACTGGAAAGCCTGGGCGCGCAAGAGTGCCAGGTGGTTCAGGGTGGTGTCCATTTTGAGGGCGACACGCGGCTTATTTACCAGAGCCTGATGTGGAGCCGTCTGGCGTCGCGCATCATGCTGCCGATGAAGGAGTGCAAGGTCTATAGTGACCTGGACCTCTATACCGGCGTACAGATGATCGACTGGACAGAGATCTTCACGCCAAATGCCACCTTTGCGGTGCATTTCAACGGCGTGAACGACGAGATCCGCAACAGCCAGTACGGTGCCCTGCGCGTAAAAGACGCCATTGTGGACTGCTTCACGCGTAAAAATAAGGAACGTCCAAACGTCGATCGCGAAAATCCGGATCTGCGTATTAACGTCTGGCTCAACGGTGACACGGCGAGTATTTCTCTCGATCTGAGCGGCGCAGGCCTGCACCTGCGCGGCTACCGCGATCGTACCGGTATGGCGCCAATTAAAGAAACGCTGGCTGCCGCCATTGTAATGCGCTCCGGCTGGCAGCCGGGCACGCCGCTGCTCGATCCGATGTGTGGTTCCGGTACGTTGCTGATTGAAGCGGCCATGCTGGCAACCGACCGCGCGCCGGGCCTGCATCGCGGTCACTGGGGCTTTAAAGGCTGGGCGCAGCACGACGAAGCGCTCTGGAAAGAGGTCAAAGACGACGCGCAGACCCGCGCGCGTAAAGGTCTGGCGGAGTACACCTCCCACTTCTACGGTTCGGACAGCGACCCGCGGGTAATCGAACGCGCGCGCAGCAACGCCCGTCGCGCCGGTATCGGCGAGCTGGTCACCTTTGAGGTGAAAGACGTGGCGAACCTGACCAACCCGCTGCCAAAAGGTCCGTACGGTACCGTGATCAGCAACCCGCCATACGGCGAGCGTCTGGACAGCGAACCGGCGCTGATTGCCCTACACAGCCTGCTGGGGCGCAATATGAAGGACTACTTCGGCGGCTGGAACCTGTCGCTGTTTAGCGCCTCGCCGGAGCTGCTGAGCTGCCTGCAGCTGCGTGCCGATCGCCAGTTTAAAGCGAAAAACGGCCCGCTGGACTGCGTGCAAAAAAACTACCATCTGGCGGAGAAAGCGGCGGACAGCAAGCCGTCCGGCGTGGCGGAAGATTACGCCAACCGCCTGCGCAAGAACCTGAAGAAATTTGAGAAGTGGGCGAAGCAGGAGGGCATTGAATGCTATCGCCTGTACGATGCCGATCTGCCGGAGTACAACGTGGCGGTTGACCGCTACGCGGACTGGGTGGTGATTCAGGAATATGCGCCACCGAAAACCATTGATGCGCAAAAAGCGCGTCAGCGCATGCTGGATGTGATTGCGGCCACCATCGCCGTGCTCGGCATTGCGCCAAACAAGCTGGTGCTTAAAACCCGCGAGCGTCAGAAAGGGAAAAATCAGTACCAGAAGATGGGCGAGAAGGGTGACTTTATCGAAGTGGGCGAATACAACGCTCGCCTGTGGGTGAACCTGACCGACTATCTGGATACCGGCCTGTTCCTCGACCACCGTATCGCCCGTCGCATGCTGGGTCAGATGAGCAAGGGCAAAGATTTCCTCAACCTGTTCTCCTATACCGGCAGCGCGAGCGTGCATGCGGGTCTGGGCGGCGCGCGGAGCACCACCACGGTGGATATGTCCCGCACCTATCTGGAGTGGGCGGAGCGCAACCTGCGTCTTAACGGGCTGACCGGACGTCAGCACCGACTGATGCAGGCCGACGTGCTGGGCTGGCTGCGTGATACCGACGAGCAGTTCGACCTGATCTTTATCGATCCGCCGACCTTCTCCAACTCCAAGCGCATGGAGGATAGCTTTGACGTTCAACGCGATCACCTGCGCCTGATGACCGACCTGAAGCGCCTGCTGCGTAAGGGCGGCACTATTATGTTCTCGAACAACAAACGCGGCTTCCGTATGGATCATGACGGCTTAGCAGCCCTGGGACTGAAAGCACAAGAAATCAGCCAAAAAACGCTGTCTCAGGACTTTGCCCGTAACCGTCAAATTCATAACTGCTGGTTGATTACCGCGGTCTGAAAGGAAAAATAAATGTCTTTAATTAGTATGCACGGCGCGTGGCTCTCTTTCAGCGACTCGCCGCTTCTCGATAATGCAGAGCTGCATATCGAAGATAACGAGCGCGTCTGTCTGGTGGGCCGTAACGGCGCGGGTAAATCCACGCTGATGAAAATCCTCAACCGCGAACAGGGGCTGGATGACGGCCGCATCGTTTACGAGCAGGATCTGATCGTCTCCCGCCTCCAGCAGGACCCGCCGCGTCACGTGACCGGCAGCGTTTACGATTTCGTGGCGGAAGGGATCTCTGAGCAGGCCGAATACCTGAAGCGCTATCACGAGATTTCGCATCTGGTGATGACCGATCCGAGCGACAAGAACCTCAACGAACTGGCGAAAGTGCAGGAAATGCTCGATCATCACGGTCTGTGGCAGCTTGAAAACCGCATTAACGAGGTTCTGGCCCAGCTTGGTCTGGAAGCGGACATGGAGCTGTCGGCGCTCTCCGGCGGCTGGCTGCGTAAAGCGGCCCTGGGCCGCGCGCTGGTCAGCGGGCCGAAGGTGCTGCTGCTGGACGAACCGACGAACCACCTGGATATCGAAGCGATTGACTGGCTGGAAGGCTTCCTGAAAACCTTCAGCGGCACCATCATCTTTATCTCGCACGACCGTTCGTTTATTCGCAACATGGCAACGCGTATTGTCGATCTCGACCGCGGCAAGCTGGTCACCTATCCTGGCGATTACGACACCTATCTGCTTGAGAAAGAAGAAAACCTGCGCGTGGAAGAGCTGCAGAATGCGGAGTTCGACCGCAAGCTGGCGCAGGAAGAAGTGTGGATCCGCCAGGGCATCAAGGCCCGCCGTACCCGTAACGAAGGCCGCGTGCGCGCTCTGAAGGCAATGCGCCGTGAGCGCAGCGAACGCCGTGAAGTGATGGGCAGCGCCAAAATGCAGGTGGAAGAAGCGTCCCGTTCCGGCAAGATTGTCTTCGAAATGGAAAACGTCAACTATCAGGTTGATGGCAAAGTGCTGGTGAAAGATTTCTCCGCCCAGGTTCAGCGCGGTGACAAAATTGCGCTTATCGGCCCGAACGGCTGCGGTAAAACCACGCTGCTGAAGCTGATGCTGGGCCAGCTGCAGGCCGACAGCGGCCGCATTCACTGTGGGACTAAGCTGGAAGTGGCCTACTTCGACCAGCACCGCGCGGAGCTGGATCCGGACCGCACGGTGATGGATAACCTCGCCGAAGGCAAGCAAGAGGTAATGGTAAACGGCAAGCCGCGCCACGTGCTGGGCTATCTGCAGGACTTCCTGTTCCATCCGAAACGTGCGATGACCCCAGTCCGTGCGTTATCTGGCGGAGAGCGTAATCGTCTGCTGCTGGCACGTCTGTTCCTGAAACCAAGTAACCTGTTGATTCTCGATGAACCAACGAACGACCTTGATGTCGAAACGCTGGAATTACTCGAAGAACTGATTGACGGTTATCAGGGGACCGTAATGCTGGTCAGCCACGATCGTCAGTTCGTGGATAACACCGTAACCGAGTGCTGGATCTTCGAAGGTGAAGGGCGAATTGGACAATACGTAGGCGGTTATCACGATGCAAAAGGGCAGCAATCGCAGTCTCTGGCGCAGAAACACGCTAAATCCAGAAATGTACCGGAACCTGCTGTAACAAAAGCAGAAACTGTTAAAAAATCTCCTGCTAAAATGAGTTATAACCTGCAGCGCGAACTCGAGGGGCTGCCTCAGCGTCTTGAAGAGCTGGAGGCAGCTCTGGAAACGTTGCAGATGCAGGTCGCTGATGCGTCATTCTTTACGCAGCCGCACGACTATACTCAGAAAGTACTGTCAGAACTGTCCGCGGCTGAAAAAGCCCTGGAAGAAGCATTTGAGCGCTGGGAGTACCTTGAGTCTCTGAAAAACGGCGCATAAACAGGGATAACATATGTGTGACCAGCACCATGCCGACAGGCATATTTTATGCTCGCAATGCGATATGCTCGTGGCGTTGCCAGAGCTTGGTCACGGACATAAAGCCCTGTGTCCACGTTGCGGCGCAACGTTGACAACCGAGTGGGACGCGCCGCGGCAGCGTCCCACTGCTTACGCTCTGGCAGCATTGTTCATGCTGCTGCTCTCCAATCTCTTCCCCTTCATTTATATGAAGGTGGGAGGGATAACCAGCCAGGTGGATCTGCTTGAAATCCCGGGCGTGATGTTCTCGGAAGATTACGCCAGCCTCGGCACCTTTTTTCTCCTGTTTGTCCAGATAGTCCCGGCTTTTTGCCTGGTCGTTATCCTTTTGCTGGTCAACCGCGTCAGGATGCCCTCATCACTGAAAATCCGGCTCGCGCGTATCCTATTTCAGCTCAAAAGCTGGGGTATGGCCGAGATCTTTCTGGCGGGCATTCTGGTCAGTTTCGTGAAGCTCATGGCGTACGGTGATGTGGGGATCGGCAGCAGCTTTATTCCGTGGTGCCTGTACTGTGTCCTGCAGCTGCGCGCCTTCCAGTGCGTGGACAGGCGCTGGGCGTGGGATGATATCGCCCCGGCACCGACGCTTGCGCAGACGGTAAAAGTCGGCGTGCCCGGAATTCGTCAGGGGCTGCGTTCTTGCCCATGCTGCACCGCCGTGCTGCCCGCCGATCTCGACGTTTGTCCGCGCTGCGAAACGAAAGGTCACGTACGCCGTAAAAATAGCCTGCAGTGGACGATGGCGCTGCTGGTCACCTCCATCATGCTGTATCTGCCTGCCAATATTCTACCGATCATGATCACCGATTTGCTCGGCGACAAAATGCCCTCGACGATCCTGGCCGGGGTGATCCTGCTGTGGGGAGAAGGTTCCTATCCTGTCGCCGGCGTGATCTTTATCGCCAGTATTATGGTGCCAACCTTAAAAATGATCGCCATCGCCTGGCTCTGCTGGGATGCGAAGGGGCATGGAAAACGCGACAGCGAACGCATGCACCTGATTTATGAAGTGGTCGAGTTTGTCGGACGCTGGTCAATGATTGACGTGTTTGTCATCGCCGTTCTCTCTGCACTGGTGCGGATGGGCGGTTTGATGAGTATTTATCCCGCGATGGGGGCTTTAATGTTTGCACTGGTCGTGATTATGACCATGTTTGCGGCCATGACCTTCGACCCTCGTTTATCGTGGGATCGTGAGCCTGAATCAAGCCATGAGGAAGAGTAAGAGCATGGAAAATAAGAGTGGAGAGGCGAAAGTGCAGAAGGTCAAAAACTGGTCGCCGGTGTGGATTTTTCCCATCGTGACCGCGCTGATCGGTGCATGGATCCTGTTTTATCATTACAGCCATCAGGGACCGGAAGTCACGCTGATAACCACCAATGCCGAGGGGATTGAGGGCGGTAAAACGACCATCAAAAGCCGTAGCGTGGACGTGGGCGTGGTCGAAAGCGCAACCCTGACCGACGATTTAACCCATGTGGAAATTAAGGCGCGCCTTAATGCCGGCATGGAAAAACTGCTGCATGGCGATTCCGTTTTCTGGGTCGTTAAACCGCAGGTGGGACGTGAAGGGATCAGCGGCTTAGGGACGCTGCTCTCCGGGGCCTATATTGAACTGCAGCCCGGCACGAAGGGTAGCCAGCCGGGAAAATACCAGCTTCTGGATTCACCGCCGCTTGCGCCGCCTGATGCCAAGGGTATCCGCGTGATCCTCGACAGCAAAAAAGCGGGTCAGCTCACGGCGGGTGACCCGGTACTGTTCCGCGGCTACCGCGTCGGTTCCGTTGAAACCAGCACCTTCGATGCGCAAAAGCGTACCATTAGCTATCAGCTTTTCATCAATGCGCCAAACGATCGTCTGGTGACCAGCAACGTTCGTTTCTGGAAGGACAGCGGGATCGCGGTCGATCTTACGTCGGCGGGGATGCGCGTAGAAATGGGATCATTAACCACGCTGTTTGGCGGCGGGGTGAGCTTTGATGTTCCGGAAGGGCAGGACCTCGGGCAGCCGGTTGCCGAGAAAACGGCGTTCAGACTCTTTGACGATCAGCGAAGCATTCAGGACGCGCTTTATACCGATCACATCGACTTCCTGATGTTCTTTAAAGACTCCGTCCGCGGTCTGCAGCCGGGCGCACCCGTTGAGTTTCGCGGTATTCGTCTTGGTACGGTTGGACAAGTTCCGTTCTTTGTCCCGGGCCTGAGCCAGATGCTGGACGATGATTATCGTATTCCGGTGCTGATCCGTATCGAGCCGGAGCGTCTGCTGAACCAGATTGGCGAGAACCAGGATATCGCGGCGCATATTAACGAATTGATGAACCGTGGTCTGCGCGGGTCGCTGAAAACGGGTAACCTGGTGACGGGCGCGCTGTATGTGGATATGGACTTCTACCCGAAAGCACCGCCGATTACCGGTATTCGTGAATTCGGTGGCTACAAGATCATCCCAACGGTGAGCAGCGGTCTGGCTCAGATCCAACAGCGCCTGATGGAGACGCTGGATAAGATCAACAATCTGCCGCTGAATCCGATGATTGAAGCGGCGACGAACTCACTGAGCGAAAGCCAGGCAACGATGCGTCGTCTGCAAACCACGCTGGATAACATCAACAAGATCACGGCGAGCCAGAGCATGCAGCAGCTGCCGCAGGATATGCAGAAAACGCTGCGTGAGCTTAACCGCAGTATGCAGGGCTTCCAGCCGGGTTCAGCGGCCTACAACAAGATGGTGGCAGATATGCAGCGTCTTGATCAGGTCTTACGTGAACTGCAGCCGGTGCTGAAAACGCTCAACGAGAAGAGCAACGCGCTGGTGTTCGAAGCGAAAGATAAAAAGGATCCTGAGCCGAAGAGGGCAAAAGAATGAAAAAGTGGCTATTGATGGTTGGTGCTCTGCTGTTAACGGCGTGCAGTTCAGGGGTAGATAATAAAAGCTACTATCAGCTGCCTGTGGCTACCCACAGCGGTGGGCAAAGCACGGCCAGCCAGGGAAGCCGCCAGCTGTGGGTTGAGCAGGTTGCCGTGCCGGATTATCTGGCAGGAAACGGGGTGGTCTATCAGACCAGCGACGTTAAATACGTGATTGCGACGAACAATCTGTGGGCCAGCCCGCTGGATCAGCAGCTGCGCAACACGCTGGTGGCCAATCTGGGCAGTCAGCTTCCGGGCTGGGTTGTCGCGTCGCAGCCGCTGGGTAACGACCAGGATACGCTTAACGTCACGGTAACGGGCTTCCACGGCCGTTATGACGGTGCGGTGGTGATTAGCGGGGAGTGGTTGCTGAACCATCAGGGGCAGCTGATTAAGCGTCCTTTCCATCTGGAGCTGAAGCAGCAGAAAGATGGCTATGACGAAATGGTGAAAGTTCTGGCTCAGGGTTGGGCACAGGAGTCGGCCAGCATCGCGAGAGAAATTTCCCGGCTGCCATAAGTAAAATTCATCATTAAAAACCGCAGTTGGCCTGTCGCTGATTGCGGTTTTTTTTCGTTTTCAGTTCAGTTTGTTACTTGTGCCACGTCACAATTTTTGTACAAATGAACTTCCAGCTAGCTCACAAATATGACACCCGTATGAATTTTGAACATTGACGATGCGACTAATTCGGGGTATTCGTTATCTGTGCCTGTGCATTTAGTGCAGACACTGTTTTCTTTCCACCAGACAAAAGAATGAGGGAAACGAGGCATGAAGAGACAGAAACGAGATCGCCTGGAACGGGCTCATCAACGTGGTTATCAGGCCGGCATCGCTGGACGTTCTAAAGAAATGTGTCCTTATCAGACGATAAATCAAAGGTCACAATGGCTTGGAGGCTGGCGAGAAGCCATCGGCGACAGGGCACTCATAGCCTGATAACGTCTCTTTCAAAAAAGAAACCTCCGCAATGCGGAGGTTTCGCCTTTCTGGGGGTGCCAAAAGCACGATCAGAAGGCTGAAGTATCCTGGAACAGGCCAACTTTCAGGTCGCTTGCGCTATAGATCAGACGACCGTCGACCAGCACTTCGCCATCTGCCAGGCCCATAATCAGGCGGCGGTTAACGATGCGCTTGAAGTGAATACGATAGGTCACTTTCTTCGCCGTAGGCAGAACCTGGCCAGTGAATTTTACTTCGCCCACGCCCAGCGCGCGGCCTTTACCTTCGCCGCCCAGCCAGCCCAGATAGAAGCCAACCAGCTGCCACATGGCATCCAGGCCCAGACAGCCAGGCATTACCGGATCGCCAATAAAGTGGCAACCGAAGAACCACAGGTCCGGGTTGATATCGAGTTCTGCTTCTACGTAACCCTTATCGAAGTTGCCGCCGGTTTCGGTCATTTTCACGACACGGTCCATCATCAGCATGTTCGGGGCCGGTAACTGTGGGCCTTTAGCGCCAAACAGTTCACCGCGACCAGAGGCAAGAAGATCTTCTTTTGTATAGGATTCGCGTTTATCTACCATGTTCTCAGTAAGCCTTATTTTAGTGAAGGACGCAGGATAGCTAACACGTGTACGCTGAACAAGTCCGATCAGTTCGAACTAAACCAGCCCAGCCAGCGTAACGGCCATGGATAACGATGACGAGCATCCTGCTGTGTCGCCTGAGCTATGCGCTCCTGGATAGTCTGCATCAGGGTGGTTTGCCCTTCGCCATCCCAAACCAGATTTGTCAGTAAGGGTAGAGCATCCTCAATCCCTTCGATGGCCCAGATGGCGAATTGCTCTTGCTCAACCGCATCCAGAATATCCTGACTGAGGCTCAAATGGCGTGCGTTGGGAGCAGGAATAATCACCCCCTGTTTGCCGTTTAAACCGCGCTGCTGACAGATAGAGAAGAAGCCTTCAATTTTTTCGTTGAGGCCTCCCACTGGCTGTGCACGACCGAACTGATCCACCGAACCGGTGATCGCGATGTTCTGATTGATGGGCACTTCCGCCAGGGCGCTGATTAAGGCGCACAGCTCGGCCATAGAGGCGCTATCGCCATCCACTTCGCTGTAGGACTGCTCAAACGTCAGCGAGGCGGAGAAGGGGATCTGTTGCTCAAGCTGCAGCTCTGACATCAAAAACGCCTGCATGATCATCATGCCTTTCGCGTGAATGTTGCCGCCCAGCTCGGCTTTCCGTTCGATATCGGTGAACTCGCCATCGCCAATGTGCACAACGCAGCTGATACGGGACGGTTCCCCGAATGCGCGCGGATGACCGGGAAATTCAATCACCGACAGGGCGTTGATCTGCCCGACGCGTTCGCCTTCGGTTTCCACCAGAATTTGTTCCAGCAGAATTTCATCCTGCATACGGTCGGCAAGATAGCCTTCTCGCCACTCACGCTGAGCCAGCATCTGAGTGAGCTGTTCGCCGGTGAACGCCCCGTTACCGCTGATCACACCCACTTCACGCAGCTGTTTGCCGATCCAGAGCGGGCAAAGCGGCAGCGTTTCCTGGTCACCGGTGTAGCGTACCGCTTCGCGGATTAAGCCCGGCCACGCGTCAGCCGCAGGGGTTGGCAGCGCAAAACGTTCAGCAACGGCCATCACCCACTGGCACCACTGCGCCATATCGTCGGCGTCAGCGATCTGGGTGTTGTCTTCGTATTCGCTATACACCGCCTGCTCAGCCAGTTCTGGCTCCATTTCCTGGAAGTCCGCCAGTGATTCACGGTCGCCCGTCAGCACGACGGTCAGCGACAGCGGCATAGACGGAACAGAGACAGGCAGAGGACGAGACTCATCGTAGCCGACCCAGTCGAAACGCTGCTGGTGGACGATGGTTTTCAGACGCATCCACAGCAGCGGCTGCGAGAGCAGGGTACGCAGTGAAATGATGAGAACACCGCCATTTGCGCGATGTACCAGCCCCGGCTGCAGCGAAAGTTCGCCATTAAACTGGCGCAGACAACCAAAGAGTTGTTCCGCCTCGACCCAGTTAGCGGTAATCACTTCGCCCTTAGCGGCAAAACGGCCATCGGCCTGCGCCGCCGGTTCGAAAGTGACATCATGTCCCGCAATACGATACTGGCCGCCAAAAACTGCGTTCGCTTCCGGCTTCAGCTGGCGCACGGCATCACCGAGCAGCGTCAGGTATTCCGCTTCTTCCGGGGCCTTGAGCAGCATGAAGGGCGCTGTTGCCCATGGGCTTAACACCTGCTCCAGCGCATAATGCAAACGAGGCTGCGTATCGCTAAGGATGAATTCGTGTTCTTTTGCGAGTTCGGGCTGTGCAAACAGTTCCTGGTAACTTTCGGTATCCGGAACAAGGTCACGCCATGCAAGTTTCGTAATGGTCAAAGTTGATGTTTTTTAGTCAGATGTAAAAGCGTGGAGTATACCGTAAGCGGGGGGCTGTACCCAAGCAGGATCGGGGATTTCGACAGGGCGATTGGCTGCATTCACTCACAGGATATGATTTCTTTTCAGCAGATTGCTAAAAAACTGATATTCTGAACAGAGTTACGTGGTAACACTGAGATCGCAATGAAATATCAACAACTGGAAAATCTCGAAAGCGGCTGGAAATGGAAGTACCTGGTCAAAAAGCACCGTGAAGGGGAGCTGATCACCTGCTACATCGAAGCCAGCGCTGCGCAAGAAGCCGTGGATATTTTGCTGACCCTCGAAAATGAACCGGTACAGGTTAACGGCTGGATTGAGAAACACATCAATCCTGCGCTGTTGAACCGGATGAAGCAAACTATCCGTGCCCGACGCAAACGGCATTTTAATGCTGAGCATCAGCACACTCGCAAAAAATCAATCGATCTGGAGTTCGTTGTCTGGCAACGCCTGGCCGGGCTGGCACAACGACGGGGCAAAACGCTTTCGGAAACCATCGTGCAGCTGATTGAGGATGCCGAACATAAAGAGAAGTACGCCAACCAGATGTCGACGCTGAAGAACGACCTTCAGGCTCTGTTGGGTAAAAAATAGATTTTTCTTTTCTTCAGACAATAAAAAACCCCGCATGGCGGGGTTTTTTTATAAGACGATAACTTATGCCGCTGGCTGAGTTACAACGTCTTTGATGCCTTTAACTTCGATCTCTACGCGACGATCTGGAGCCAGGCAGTCGATCAGTGCAGCGCGAGCTTTCACGTTGTCACAGGTGTTGCCAGTAACTGGGTTAGATTCGCCCATACCACGTGGGGAGATCTTGTTAGCTGGGATACCTTTAGAGATCAGGTAATCAACAACAGACTGAGCACGTTTCTCAGACAGTTTCTGGTTGTAAGCGTCAGAACCGATACGGTCGGTGAAGCCCAGAACCACTACGGAACCGTCTTTAGGATCCAGGTTGCTCAGCTGGGTGTACAGCTGATCCAGTGCCTGCTGGCCTTCTGGTTTCAGAGTCGCTTTGTTGAAGTTGAACAGAACGTCAGACTTCAGAGTGAAGTGCTTGGTCTGTACTTCTGGAGCTGGAGCCGGCGCTGGAGCAACAACTGGTGCTGCTTCTTCCTGCTGGCCGAAACGGTAGGAAACACCTACGCTCAGCATGCCGTTGTCTGGACGAACACCAACGGTGTTGCCGTCGCCGATGTTGTTAACCCACTGGTATTCCAGACGGGTAGCGATGTCACGGGTCATAGCCCACTCAACGCCACCAGCGAATACTGGGGAAACACCGGTGTCATGGTTGTCACCAGAGATGTTGTTGCTGGAATCTGCGCGCCATACCATGCCGCCCAGACGGGTGTACACGTCCAGATCGTCAGTGATTGGGTAGCCCAGTTTAGCGGTCAGCTGAACGCCCTGTGCTTTGAAAGCGCCGTTGATGGTGTCGCCTTTGTATGGCATACGACCTAACCAGTCGTAACCCATTTCAAAACCAACATACGGGTTAACCTGATAGCCACCGAACGCACCTGCACCAAGCTGGCTCTCGTGAGTTGGGCCATCATTGTTCAGGCTGCTGTTGTACCAGCCGGTGTCGTGGAACTGAGACCAGCCCAGTTTACCACCTGCATACCAGGTATTATCTTTCGGAGCGGCCTGCGCTACGGTAGCGAAGCCAGCCAGTGCCACTGCAATCGCGATAGCTGTCTTTTTCATTTTTTGCGCCTCGTTATCATCCAAAATTCGCCATGAAAGTCTCAAGAGAGAATCACGGTTAAATCCTTCACCGGGGGGCGTGGTCAAATATAAATCTACCGATATCTTCGGCTTAGGCCGAGCACCCCTGGCGATGTAAAGTCTACAACGTAGCTGAAAACTTACAAGTGTGAAGTCCGTCAGGCATATGAAAAAAAAAGTTCCGTATACCGATTATTTAACATTTTTCGAACGAATTTT
The DNA here is from genome assembly GCF_001059415.1 of Enterobacter sp. 940_PEND. NCBI lineage: Bacteria > Pseudomonadati > Pseudomonadota > Gammaproteobacteria > Enterobacterales > Enterobacteriaceae > Enterobacter > Enterobacter sp. 940_PEND. Next base: position 14,661 of record NZ_JUMS01000123.1, on the reverse strand, counting down.
GTGCAATAAAATTAAGGAGAACCGCACCAGACAAGCCTTGCCGCAATTTTGTGACCGGGAACTTTAATGCCATCTTGAGGTCAAAAAAAATTCCAGGAAAAATCTTAATTTCACTCAATGATACAAATTTGAGTGAATTTTTAGCCCAGAAAGTTGTCCTCTGCGGTAAGAATCCGATCGAACCGGACGCATAATGAACCCGATCGCATTCCCTTCTTCGGCTGCTTCAGTCAGACGGTAATGCTCCTCTTCCGTCAGTTCCTCCGGTAACCATCCAATCACCACGCTGTAATTTCCGGTGCGTAAGGCGCGGATCATCGATTCTACGGTATCGCACGGCGGGAGCTGATTAATTTGCATGACCTTGGTAAGCGGAAGGCCTGCGGACTGAACCCACTCACGGCTCAGTTTTTGCTGAGGCGTGAGCCAAAGCTGCCAGCGCGATTGCTGACCAAGCTGTTGTAATAACGGCAACAACAGAAGTTGCGTCAACAGGGGCTGGTCTTCACGATAAACCACTTCACTGATAAGCCCCGTGGAAACACGCTCGACGGAATTCTGCGCGACATTGCCTGCGGTAGAAGAGAGAGAGGTTGAGCGATTTGCATAGCCTGAAGTGTGCATATTCATTCCAGCCCTGTAGTTACTGTATGGATATACAGTAACCCCTGTATGCATAAAGATCAACCTCATTTTCGGAAAGCGACTCGCAAAATTCATTCAATGTTGATGTCCCTCGAAAAATCATCTTGCTCATCGGCGATAAGTTGCCTATTTTCCTGCTAACGGATCCGCTAGTAAGAAATTTCGTTGTTACTTTATGATTTTGAAGGGAAATATCATGAAAAAGATATCTTATGAACGGATTTATAAATCCCAGGAATACCTCTCCCCGTTGGGCGAGATTCATCATCGCGCGCTGTTTGGAGGCTATACCCTGGCGGTGGATGATGCGGTTTTTGCCATGGTGTCAGACGGAGAGCTTTATCTTCGCGCCTGTGAGGAGAGTGCGAAATACTGTGTAAAAAATGCCTCCTCTTTTTTAACGTTGATGAAGCGAGGCCGCCCGGTGCTGCTCAACTATTATCGTGTGGATGATGGATTATGGCAGGACAGGGAGCGGTTGCTTCAGCTCTCCTCGTTTGCGCTCAGTGCGGCAAGAAAAGAACGCTATCAGCGCCATCAACGAAACCGACTTAAGGATCTGCCAAACCTGACCTTTCAACTTGAAGTCTTGCTCTTTGAAGCTGGCATTACCAATGAGGAAACGCTGCGGGCGCTGGGTGCAAGAGCGAGCTGGCTAAAGATGCGGGCAAAAAACAAAGCGCTCAGTATTAAAGTTCTCTTCGCGCTGGAAGGGGCTATCGAGGGGCTGCATGAGGCGGCACTCCCGGCAGGCATTCGCCGGGAGCTAACGGAGTGGTTTAATGCGCTGCCTGAGCCACAGGAGAATCACTCCTCCAGGTAGCGATTTGCTGTTGCAGCCGGCAAATTTCAGGCAGCAGAGCGATAAGCAGGCCTATCTGCTGAAGTACCAGCGGCGCTTTGCTGTCGTTTCCAGGGTCAAGATGCGCAATGCGTTGAGCCAGTTCATCCAGCGCCTGTTGAACGCGCGGCTCATCGGCCGGTCGGTGATGAAGTGCGTCATCGACATAACAGACGGCATCATCGAGCAGGTTGAGAATGCCCGGGTTGGTGAGTTTCTCACGGTGGGCACCGAGCGTCGAAATATAGCTGGTGAACGTATGGTTCAGGCAGAGCAGGCGGAACGCAGTCTCACGGATCTCCGCCGTGGCCCGAGGCTCCGTTGACATGTTAGAGACAACGGAGGCCAGTTCTGCGTCACTGTTATGCGCGTCGCGACGGGCTATCCGATAAGCCAGGCGGTTATCACGCCCCTGGTGGTACTGCTCCAGGATTGCGTCAAGGTATCGACAGTTGGCGTTCATCGCCCTGTCCACTACGCGCGGCAAATTGCGGAAACGCCAGTCCGGCCAGATAAAGCTGACCGCGGCCCAGGCAATCGCACAGCCAATCAGGGTATCGATCACGCGGGGCAGGGCAACTTCAAACCCTTCACCCAGCAGGTTAAAGCAGAGCAGCACCAGCAGCGTAATGAACATGGTGGCGTGGGCGTACTGCACGTTGCGAAACGCGAAGAACAGCACGCCGGTGATCACAATCAGGATCAGTTGACCTTCAACGGAGGGCACGAAATAGAGCACCGGAAGGCCAATCGCGACGCCGACCAGCGTGCCGATAATACGCAGCGCAAGACGGTGTCGGGTGGCGTTATAGTTCGGCTGGCAGACGAACAGGCTGGTCAGCAGGATCCAGTAGCCGTGGTGCAGTCCGGTTATCTGGATAAAGGCATACCCCACGCACAGCACCAGCGACATTCTTACCGCGTGGCGAAAGAGTGCCGACTCAGGCGTAAAGTTGCGGCTCAGCCGCAGCCACATATCGCTAACGCTGTGCACGCTGTCATCAGCAAGCTGATTTTCCACCTCACTGCCCGGCAGCGCCATCGCCTGTTCGGACTCAATGGTTGCCAGCTGAGCATCAATCGCCCGCAGGTTGTTAAGCAGAAAGCCCAGCGCTTTGATGTGCTCCTGTGACGTTCCGCTGGCCTGAACGCGGTCGAGCGCCGCATCAAGATGGCTGAATACGCGTTCAAAGCGGGGGTCATGCTGATAGGGCGTGCGCAGCAGAATAGACCGCGAGAGCTGCTGACACGCCTGGGACTGCATGGACAGCAGGCGCTGGAAGCGGAACATCACGTCGCTGTAGCGGAACTTCTCGCGCAGGGCAGCATACTGAACGTGCGAGGAGCTGGCGCGTTCATGAATATCCTGGGCGGCAAAATAGTAGTGTAAGGTCCTTCGGGTTCCGCGCTGGCCGCGATCGCCGCGCAGACGGGTAAGCAGAGAGGCTTTTGTCTGGTTAAGGGTGGCGACCAGCTGGCCGTTTGCCAGCGCCAGATCGTAGAGCGGAGCCTGGCTTTCTTCCTCGATATCCGGGTCGAACAGCCGGGATTTCAGTTCCAGATAGTGGGCTAACTGCTCAAAGCTGCGGGCAAGGTTATCCTGCAGCGGGCGAACCGGGAAGATCAGATGACCGGTTAGCGTCAGCAGATTATACCAGATGGCGCCCAGCATCAGGAGAACCGGCTGCTGGTACCACTGGTCATACAGGGAAACGCCCAGCATGGTGTAGATGGCGATCAGCAATGCACCAAACGCGATGGTGGCATAGCGTTGCCCGAGGCCGCCCAGCAAAATAAACCCGCTGGTTGAGAGCGTAAGGCCCAGGGCAAACAGCCAGGGCCACGGGAAAAGCAGCTCAACGGACGCTGAAGCAATGAAAAAGCAGACGAGCGTAATGACCAGGTTACGTAAACGCCCGGCCAGACGATCGTCCAGGTCCGCCAGCGCCCCGGCCACCACCCCCAGCGTGAGCGGAATGGTGAGTTTGACATCATTCAGCCACCAGGGCAGGGCAGCCGTGCCGCAAAGCGCGATAAATATCCTGACGTTGTATAGCCAGGTGCTGTTCCAGGTATAACGGCGAAGCAGTGGGCTTAGCATAAACGCGGCCGGTCCTTATTTACTGAAAACGACGGCGCGCGTTTGCTTCACGCGCCGCCTGGGCCACTTCTACCGGAACAACCCTGCGACCGACGGGCCAAAGGGCGATGGCGGCGATCTTAAAGTTTGCGATCCCCACCGGAATGCCAATAATCGTGATGCACTGTGCAATACCGGCAAAAATATGCATGATGCACAGCCACCAGCCGAAGAAAATCAGCCACAGAATGTTCAGCAGGGTTCCGCCCGTATTCATCAGGGCGTTTTTGCTCTCCGGATTGAGCTCGTCAACGTGGATGGCTTCATTCCCGTAGGGGATTAAGGAGAGTTTAGTGATTTCCCAGCAGGAACGGGTCAGGGGAAGCGTGAAAATCAGGACGATGCTCACCAGCGTGGCAAAAAGCCAGGAAAGGGTGGTGGCAAAACCGCCCAGCACAAAATTCAACACATTCAGAACGGTACGCATAAACCCTCACTTCCTTTCGATAAAATTAACGCCCAATGATTGTAACGTTTTTTTAGGCTGGAGCACCTTAAAACTGGCAGTTAAACTGTCAGGTAAATTATCTCTTCGTGGATTTGGCGGAACATGGAACTGAAAGCAACCTCGTTAGGCAAACGCCTGGCGCAACACCCTTACGACAGGGTGGTTCTCCTTAATGCCGGGGTGAAAGTCTCCGGGGAACGCCACGAATACCTTATTCCGTTTAACCAGCTTCTGGCTATCCACTGTAAACGCGGGCTGGTGTGGGGCGAGCTGGAATTCGTTCTGCCTGACGATAAAGTCGTGCGTCTTCACGGCACCGAGTGGGCGGAAACCCAGCGTTTCCATCATCACCTGAACGCGCTGTGGCAGCAGTGGAGCCAGGATATGAGCGTAATTGCCGCCCAGGTGCTGCAGCAGGTGCTGGACGATATCGCGCAGAGCAACGCGCAACACGCGTGGCTGACCCGTCAGCAGACCGCCGGGCTGCAGCAAAAGATCCGACAGGCACTCTCGGCGCTGCCGCTCTCCGTGACGCGTCTCGACGAGTTTGACAACTGTCGCGACGCCTGGCGCCAGTGTCAGGCCTGGCTGAACGATAAGGATAAAAGCCGTCTCGCTCATAATCAGGCGTGGACGGACGCCATGCTCACCCAATACGCCGACTTTTTCAGTACGGTGGAATCTTCACCGCTCAATCCGGCCCAGGCGCGCGCGGTGGTCAACGGCGAGCAGTCGCTGCTGGTGCTGGCGGGGGCCGGTAGCGGTAAAACGTCGGTGCTGGTGGCGCGTGCCGGCTGGCTGCTGACGACCGGAGAAGCGGTAGCCGATCAAATACTGCTTCTGGCCTTTGGCCGCAAGGCTGCCCAGGAGATGGACGAACGTATCCAGGAGCGCCTGCACACCCGGGATATCACGGCCAGAACCTTCCATGCCCTTGCGCTGCATATTATTCAGCAGGGCAGTAAAAAAGTGCCTTCCATCAGTAAGCTGGAAAACGACGCGCAGGCGCGTCAGGCGCTGTTCATCAAAACGTGGCGCCAGCAGTGCAGTGAGAAAAAAGCGCAGGCGAAAGGGTGGCGTCAGTGGCTGGAGGAGGAGCTCGGCTGGGAGGTGCCAGAGGGCAGCTTCTGGCAGGATGACCAACTGGCGCGTCGTCTGGGTTCGCGACTTGACCGCTGGGTCAGCCTGATGCGAATGCACGGTGGAACGCAGGCAGAGATGATTGAAAGCGCGCCGGAGGCGATCCGCGATCTGTTTTCGAAACGGGTCAAGCTGATGGCTCCGCTGCTGAAAGCCTGGAAAACCGCGCTGAAAGAGGAAAATGCCGTCGATTTCTCCGGTTTAATCCATCAGGCCATCATCATTCTTGAAAAGGGACGTTTTGTCAGCCCGTGGAAACACATTCTGGTGGATGAGTTCCAGGATATCTCTCCGCAGCGTGCTGCACTGCTCTCGGCGCTTCGGGCGCAAAATAAACATACGTCGCTGTTTGCGGTGGGTGACGACTGGCAGGCCATCTATCGCTTCAGCGGGGCGCAGCTCTCCCTGACGACCGCGTTCCACCACTATTTTGGCGAAGGGGATCGCAGCGATCTGGACACCACCTACCGCTTCAATTCACGCATTGGTGAGATCGCCAACCGCTTTATCCAGCAAAACCCGCATCAGCTGGCCAAGCCGCTCAATAGCCTGCGCCCAGGGGATAAAAAAGCGGTCACCCTGCTGGCGGATGACCAGCTGGAGCCGGTGCTGGACAAGCTCAGCGGCTACGCGAAGCCCGATGAACGTATTCTGGTGCTGGCGCGCTACCATCACCTTAAGCCCGCGGCGCTGGAAAAAGCCGCCACCCGCTGGCCGAAACTGCAGCTTGAATTTATGACCATTCACGCCAGCAAAGGGCAGCAGGCTGACTATGTGATTGTGGTGGGGCTGAAAGAGGGGAGCGACGGTTTCCCGGCTCCGGCCCGCGAGTCGGTGATGGAAGAGGCCCTGCTGCCGGTGCCGGAAGATTTCCCGGATGCCGAAGAGCGGCGTTTGCTGTATGTGGCCATCACCCGCGCGCGGCATCGCGTGTGGCTGCTATTCAATAAAGAGGAGCCATCCGTGTTTGTCGATATCCTGAAGAGTATTGATGTGCCGGTAGCGCGTAAGCCATAACGATGTCAGGCAAGATTTTCCAGGCCGGGTAAGGCGTAGCCGCTACCCGGCAAAAAAGCTACTTCAGTCTATCGGAAAGATAACGCTGATAGTCCGGAATAAGGATATCAACCGGCGAGTTAAACTGCGGTGATTCGATGATGAAATCCGCCGTCGACAGGTTCGTCGCCACCGGAATATTCCACACCGTCGCCAGGCGCAGCAGCGCTTTAACATCCGGATCGTGCGGAACCGCGTTCAGCGGGTCCCAGAAGAAGATCAGCACATCAATTTTCCCTTCGGAAATCTGCGCGCCGACCTGCTGATCGCCGCCCATCGGACCGCTCAGCATGGCATTCACCTGCAGACCCGTTTCGCGCTGGATCAGGTTACCGGTGGTGCCGGTCGCCGACAGGGCGTGCTTTTCCAGCGAAGACTGATGGCGGCGAACCCAGTTAAGCAGCATTTGTTTACAGTGATCGTGCGCCACAAGAGCAATGTGTTTGCGCTCAGGCAGCGTGCGTGTTGTCAATTCCATAATCATATCCATCAGGTTAACTGACTACACGATGACGGGAACCGTCTGACGCTGCAAGAGAAAGGCGTAAAAAATGTGGCTTATGATGAAGGTTGTTGTTTTGCCCACTGTAAAAATCGGGCCCGCGTGTCGGGATCGGCCTGCTGGAACCAGAATTTAAGGCGCTGTTCCGTCAGGGTCTGGGACTGGGGAGGAATAACGTCCAGTTCAGAGACGCCGGATAAAAGCGTACTGTCGTCCGCCATCATGGTGGCAAACTGCGGAAGCGAGGCGCGTTTCCCCGCTTTATTATAGGTCTGGGTCGCGGCCTCGTAATCCGGGCCTTTCGGTGAGGTGGTTAACGCCAGAATATCCAGCTTCACCGGAATCGGCATCGCATCCCCGTCCAGCAGTTCAACGCGGGGTGATGCGTCGAAGGCCGCAGATTCCTTCTCCGTTTCAAGGCGAGGCAGGGTGATATTCACCTGACTGATTTGCCGGGTATTAAAGCTGACGATCAGCGGCGGGGAGATGTACATCCTTTGCTCGTGATTAGCCAGACCGATCGGCTTTTCTACCCGGAAGACCAGCTGATGCGGCCCGTTATCTAACTCGATGCTGTCTGCACCGCGCAATAACGAGCTGGAGACCTTTTTTCCGTCCAGTACAAGGAGATCAATGTCGGTAGAGAGCCGGAGCGTGGTAGCAAAAACGCAGACCGGCATCACTAACGCAATCAGAGCAGTGGCAATACCGGTTTTCATAGAAGGCTCCCGTCAGAAATCCTGTCGCCGCATTAATGTATCTAAATTTTTCGATAATCACGTTTACTAACATATAGACATATTTCGCCGTTTTGCCCTCATGCATGTGTATGGGATGGATGGTTGAGATGTGCGGTTTGGCGTACACTTTCAAAAAAGCCAGGAGAAAAACCATGAAAGAGAACGATATTGCCGAGATTCTGACATCCACGCGTACCATTGCGCTGGTGGGCGCGAGCGATAAACCCGATCGTCCAAGCTATCGGGTGATGAAATACCTTCTCGATCAGGGCTATCACGTTATCCCGGTCTCGCCAAAAGTGGCGGGGAAAACATTGCTGGGCCAGCAGGGTTACGCCACGCTCGCTGAGGTGCCGGAAAAAATTGATATGGTCGATGTCTTCCGCAATTCCGAGGCGGCGTGGGAAGTGGCGCAGGACGCTATCGCCGTAGGGGCAAAAACGCTGTGGATGCAGCTGGGTGTGATTAACGAGCAGGCCGCCGTGCTGGCGCGGGATGCGGGGTTGAAGGTTGTCATGGACCGCTGCCCCGCGATTGACATCCCCCGTCTGGGGCTGGCGAAGTAATAAAAAAAGCCCGTATCGGGCTTTTTTTACACGCTTAGTTCCGCAGGCGCGGGGCCTGTAACTGTTTGCGGATAGTCTGAGCAAGTTCATCCATTGTGGGTTGCTCCGGATGCTCTTCCTGCAGCTCGCTACTCAGCTGCGCTTCGGCCAGATAGGTGTGAACGGGTTGTCCATCATCACCTTCCATTACCACGTGGTACCAGGGCGCGGCGCGAAGCTCTGCGTTCACCGCCAGCTCGTCTGCTGACGGTTCATCAAGGGAATACTCCGGGTCGATATCCACGACCACACCCAAATACCCTAGCAAAGTGTGGCGGACCTGCTGGCCGATACCGAATTTGCTGGCAATCATAGTCACCTCCCGGGAAATACGACTTACACGTTATGTGCGGGCAATATTTCTCTTTTCAAGTTACATGACGCGACAGGCAAACCCTTTCAGATACAGTCCTTCCGGGTAGGTAGCAATCACGGGGTGATCGGCTGCCTGACGGAACTGCTCTATAAATTGTACATCACGGCCAGCATCTATTGCGGCATCGGCGATGATTTTCTGAAATAAATCTGTTGTCATCAGGCCGGAGCAGGAGAAGGTGAGCAGAACCCCGCCCGGGTTCAGCAGCTGGATAGCCAGCATGTTGATATCTTTATACCCGCGGCACGCGCCCATCAGCTGGCTTTTGTTTTCCACAAACTTTGGCGGATCCATCACGATGACGTCGAACTTCTCGCCCTGGTCGCGATATTTACGCAGCAGCTTGAAGACGTCATCGCGGACAAACTCAGCTTTGCTCAAATCCAGCTTGTTGAGCTCGACGTTCTGTTTTGCCACGTCCAGCGCTTCCTGCGAGGTGTCCACGCTCACCACCTGAGCACAGCCGCCCATCAGCGCCGAAACGGCAAAACCGCCGGTATAGGAGAAGCAGTTCAGCACGCGTTTGTCGGCAACGTACTGACGCGTAGCCAGACGGCTGTCGCGCTGGTCGAGGTAGTAACCCGTTTTGTGCCCGCCCTGAATATCCACCAGCAGCTTCATGCCGTGCTCTTCAATCGGCAGCAGGGCCGGTGGCAGTTCGCCCGTTACGGGCCCCTGAGTCAGCTCCATGCCTTCTTTTTTGCGCACCGCCACATCGCTGCGGTCGTAAATGGCACATTCCGGGAACAGCGTTTGCAGCGCGCCGATCAGCGCGGCACGCTGGTATTCCGCTCCGGCGCTCAGGAGCTGCAGCACCAGGAAGTCACCGAAGCGATCGATGGTCACGCCCGGCAGGCCGTCGGACTCACCGGCGATCAGGCGGTAGCTGTCCAGCCCGTCGCGTTTTGCCAGCCAGTCGCGCCACTGCTGCGCCTGCTGCAGACGGCGAACGAAGAAGTCGATGTCGATGGTTTCATCTTTATCAAACGTCCAGACGCGAGCACGGATCTGGGACGCTGGCGAGTAGGCGCCTCGCGCTAACCATTTACCCTGATGGTCAACGATATCAATGGTTTCACCGAGGCTGGCTTTGCCTTCCATACGGGCAACCGCGCCGGAAAAGACCCAGGGATGACGGCGCAGTAATGATTTCTCGCGCCCTTTGGCTAACACTAAACGTACACTCATAATTTGCTGTTCTGTCGATTTCAGGAAATGGCGCGTAGATTACCACATTCAGCAAGGCGCAATCATCTGCGGATGCCGTTGAGCGTTTCGGCACAAAATCAAATCGCTTAGGCACATTACGATATTGCCGCTGGGTTTAGAGTGGGGCTTCCGGTACAGCAGAGGGAGCACCCATGAAAAAGCGCAGTGTGATAGCAATAACCGCTCTGGCGGCGATGAGTTTTCAGGTTTTAGCAACAACGCCTTTCGGCGTCACCAGCCGGGATATTTCCGGCGAAAAGCGGCTGGCGCAACAGCAGGTATTTGAGGGGTTTGGCTGCCACGGTGGGAATATTTCTCCACAGCTGGCGTGGAAAAATCCGCCCGCCGGTACGAAAAGTTTTGCCGTTACGGTATATGACCCGGATGCGCCCACCGGCAGCGGCTGGTGGCACTGGACCGTAGCCAATATCCCGGCGAAGACAATGACGCTGCCCGCGGATGCCGGTAACCCGAACGGCGAGAAATTACCTGCCGGCGTTGTGCAGGGGCGTAATGATTTCGGCTATTCTGGATTCGGCGGCGCATGTCCACCCGAAGGGGACAAGCCTCATCGCTATCAGATTACCGTCTGGGCCCTGAACGTGGATAAACTGCCCGTCGACAACAATGCCAGCGGTGCGCTGGTCGGTTTTATGCTCAATAGTCACGTTCTGGCAAAGGCTCAGTTAACAGCAACCTACAGCAGATAAGGATGGCAGGGTGCAGGAGTTTCATTTTCGACATAACCATCTTACCGCGGGTGAAGTGACTGCCAGCAAAATGCATCGCCTGCACCAGGTTAAACTGTTTTTTCCGGCTATTTGTCATATCACTCACGGCACTAAGGTGATAGTTCAGGATGATAACCGTCTGGAAGCGACACGGGATGAGCTCATCATTATCCCGGCCAATACGGTGATGGAGATAATCAATCTGCCTGTAAACGGGCTGTTTCACTCGGATTTGCTGATGTTGTCCCCGGAGATTGTCGCCGAGTTTAAAGCGCATTACCTGAAATCCTGGCCGCGCACGACGCTGCATTCGCTCTGCGCCCCGCTGAGCGAGGGGTTGGCGTTTATGTGGGACAATCTGCTGCACGCCGTGCGTCAGGATTTACCGGAGGCGTTACAAAAGCATCAGGCCTTCGGTCTGTTGCTGGCCTAGCTGCATGATGGCGTGGCGGGCCCGCTGCTTGTTGAGCGCAACAGTAACCTGACCGAGCAGGTGCGGCAGTTCATTATGCTGTCGCCCGCCAGAGCCTGGACCGCGCAGGACGTTGCCAGCCGTCTGGCCTTAAGCGTGCCGACGCTGCGCAGACGCTTGCGTAAAGAGTCGCAGAGTTTTCGTCAGATCGTGGAGGAGGTGAGGATGGCCGTGGCTTTGTCACAGCTCCAGTCAACCCGATTACCAATTGGCGAAATCGCATTACAATGTGGGTATCTTTCCAGCTCTCGTTTCACCGCCCGTTTCCGGCAACACTATGGCTGTTTGCCGAAAACGCTACGTTAAGGAGAAGAAAAATGTCAAAAGTCTGCACCATTGCCTGGGTTCACGGCGTTGTTCAGGGCGTGGGGTTCCGCTACAGCACCCAGCGCGAAGCGGTTGAGCTTGGGCTAACGGGATACGCGCGAAATATGGACGACGGCAGCGTTGAGGTGGTCGCCTGCGGCGAGGCGGAGCAGGTCGACAAGCTGATGGCGTGGCTGAAGGCCGGTGGGCCGCGCAGCGCGCGGGTTGATAAGGTGTTAACGGAACCGCATCAACCCGGGCGGGAATACGTAAACTTCGGGATTCGGTATTAAATACACTTCACCGGTTTTGGCAGGCCGGCAATTTTGGTGGCCTGTTTTGCCGGGCCTTTCGGGAACAGACGATACAGATAGCGGCTGTTGCCTTTCTCTTCGCCGAACTTACTGGCCATCGCTTTAACCAGCATGCGGATCGCCGGAGAGGTGTTGAATTCCAGATAAAATTCGCGGACAAAACGCACCACTTCCCAGTGTTCGGGGGAGAGGGTAATCGCCTCTTTTTCAGCAATCACTTCCGCCAGCGCTTCGCTCCACTGGGCACTTTCTTTCAGATAACCGTCGTTATCGGTCTCGATCTCTTTGCCTTCAAAACTTAACATAGTCATTCACGCGTCAGTCAAAAACCGCAGCAGTGTAACAAAAAACAAAGCCCCGCATAAGCGGGGCCAGGTTCACAGCGCCGTAACTTAATCGCGGCTGGCGAAGCCCAGGATGCTCAACAGGCTGACGAAGATGTTGTACAGCGACACGTACAGGCTCACGGTGGCGCGGATATAGTTCGTCTCACCGCCGCGAATGATGTTGCTGGTTTCGAACAGGATCGCGCCTGAAGAAATCAGAATAAACACGGCGCTAATCGCCAGATGCAGGGCAGGCAGCTGCAGGAAGATGTTTGCCACCATACCCACCAGCACCACCACGACGCCCGCCATCAGCATACCGCCGAGGAAGGACATGTCCTTACGGGTGGTCAGCACGTAGGCCGAGCAGCAGAAGAACACCAGCGCGGTACCGCCCAGCGCCAGGCCGATAAGGTCGCCCATGCCGGCAGACAGATACGCATTCAGCATCGGCCCCAGGATGTAGCCCAGGAAGCCGGTGAAGGCAAACGCGGACAGAATACCAACGGGCTTGTCAGCGGTTTTGTAGGTCAGGAACATCAGACCATACATACCCACCAGCGTCAGGATCAGCCCCGGAGACGGCAGCATCAGCACGGTGCTGGCGGTCGCGGTGATCGCTGAGAATGCCAGCGTCAGGCTGAGCATGAAATAGGTATTGCGCAGCACCTTGTGGGTGCTGAGTAGCGATGTGCGGTCGCGTGAAGAAGTAATTATACGATCCATGAGTCACTCTCTTATGACAGATGTAATTAGTGGAAAGAATAGGAAACGGCACGCCAGTCTCAAAGCGGTTTTACCCATCTTTACTCAGCACGTTAGCGCGGGAGATGGTTATTTCTTCTGCAGAAATCCGTTTCTCCAGTATGAACAGCGGTTTGCGACAATTTACCAGATCAAGCTCTTATAGGTTACTGAAAAATATTGCGTTATTACCGTTCGAACGCTAAGAGTTATTTCCGGATCGTCATAAAACAGACTATAAGGCGAAGGAAATGAAACCACAAACACGCACTCACTTTACGCTCTCTTTGTTAACCGCAGGGATCCTGTGCGCCAGCACGGCAGCCTGGGCGGCTAACGTGCCGGCAGGAACCGCGCTGGCCGACAAACAGGAACTGGTCAGAAACAACGGCAGTGAACCGGCTTCGCTCGACCCGCATAAAGTCGAAAGCGATGTCGAATTCAATATTATCAGTGATTTATTCGAAGGGCTGGTAAGCGTCTCCCCGACAGGCGAAGTCCAACCCCGACTGGCGGAAAAATGGGAGAACAAGGACAACACCGTCTGGACGTTCCATTTGCGTCCGGGCATCACCTGGAGCGACGGCACGGCGATTACCGCTGAGGATGTGGTCTGGAGCTGGCAGCGCCTGATCGATCCGAAAACGGCTTCGCCGTATGCCAGCTATCCGGGCAACATGCATATCGTCAACGCGGCCGATATTGCTCAGGGAAAAAAAGCGCCCGATACGCTGGGCGTAAAAGCGATTAACGACACCACGCTGGAAGTGACGCTCACGCAGCCAAACGCGGCCTTCCTCGCGATGCTGGCGCACCCGTCGCTGGTGCCGGTGGATAAAGTGCTGATTGGCCGCTTCGGCGATAAGTGGACCAAACCGGAGCATTTCGTCAGCAGCGGGGCGTATAAGCTGTCGCAGTGGGTGGTCAACGAACGCATCGTGGCGGAGCGCAACCCGCGCTACTGGGATAACGCGCATACCGTGATTAACAAAGTCACCTACCTGCCCATCACGTCCGAGGCCTCGGACGTGAACCGCTATAAGGCGGGCGAAATTGACATCGTGTACACGGTGCCGATTAACCAGTTTGCCCAGCTCAAGAAAACCCTGGGCAGCGAGCTGGACGTTTCACCTCAGCTTGCGACCTATTACTATGAATTCAATACCACCCGACCGCCGTTCAACGACGCGCGCGTGCGCAAGGCGCTCAACATGGCGCTGGATAAAGATATCATTGCCGGGAAAGTATTGGGGCAGGGGCAGCGCCCGGCGTGGCTCATCAGCCAGCCGGATATCGGCGGCGTTAAGCTACAGAACCCGGATTACGCCAGCTGGCCGCTGGACAAGCGCATCGCGGAGGCGAAAAAGCTGCTGAACGAGGCCGGATATAACGCCAGCCATCCTCTGAGCTTCAATCTGCTCTACAACACCTCTGAATCGCACCAGCGCATCGCGATTGCGGCCAGCTCCATGTGGAAGAAAAACCTCGGCGTGGATGCGAAGCTGCAAAACCAGGAGTGGAAAACCATGCTGGACACCATGCACACCCACAACTTTGATGCGGTGCGCTATGCGTGGATTGCCGATTACGACGATGCGGCGACCTTCCTGAACAACTTCCGCACGGGCGACAGCGAAAACACAAGCCAGTACAGCAATCCGGACTACGATGGGGCGCTGGTGAATGCCGCAAAAGCCAAAACGGCGGAAGAGCGGGGTAAGTACTACCAGCAGGCGGAAGATCTGCTGGGGCGTGATGTACCCGCCATTCCGGTTTATCACTACGTCCGTACGCACCTGGTGAAACCGTGGGTAGGCGGATTTACGCCGGATAAGCTGGGGTACTATTTCACGAAAGACATGTACATCAAAAAACACTAGGTCTGTGCTGATAAAATCGTCGATGTGTCGTCAGTTCAACCGATTAAACACGTTTTGACTATTTTTACAGCGAACGAGTGCAGCCACTCTTTACAGCTCGCGGTGAGGTGTTTATAGTTCGCCTCACTTAGGAAGTGTGGCCGAGCGGTTGAAGGCACCGGTCTTGAAAACCGGCGACCCGAAAGG